>NZ_JAYESN010000041.1:0-40187 GCF_034860625.1 Lamprobacter sp. | reverse complement strand
CCGCCGCCGCTCAGGCGGATCAGTTGGAGCGTTATCTCGACTCCCAGTTGTCGGCCGGTCGCTACTGGACCGCCAAGCAACTCGAGACCGCGGGCGAGCTGGGCATGACCCGTGCCGAGCTTCGCAAGGCCATCGCCAGGCTGGAGGTGTCCGGTCGCGTGATCTCGGCGCCGATGCCGAAGGAGCACCGCCACGGTCAGCGCAAGACCTTCCTATGCCCGAGCCAACGCGCTGATTCGCTCGTTCAGCCCGGCGCGTTATCCCCTGAAGGTCTCGACAATGCCCCCTCCAAGGCGCCAACGACACTCGCTTCCTAATAACGCGCCGCCCTGTAGGGAAAGAAAGAACGGCGCGTTAAGGCGCGTCCGTTTCTTTCCCCTGTTGCCTCAACGCGCGGGCGAGGCTTGGCGCGTTGCGGCGCGTTAAGGCGGAGAAACTGAGTTCGATGCGCTGCTGGGTCAGGCAGGCTGTATGCCAAAAAGATTGTCAAGCTATGCGCTTCCAAGTTGCGAGTTGAGTTGGCTGCAGGTCTGAGCAGCTTTGCCAAAAGAACCCTGACAATCCAATTTCGTTTGTGGGTAGCTTTGTGGGTGAAGCACAGAAGAGAACTCCTTTTATCCTTTAAATTCAGTGCTTTGTCTGTCTTAAATGGTGGAGGCGGCGGGAATCGAACCCGCGTCCGCAAGCCCTCCGCCGTTGGTACTACATGCTTAGCCCGTTCTATTGTTTTTAGCCTTCCACCGCCCGAAGGGCAGGGCGATTGGTCAGCGATCCCGAATTAGGTTTTAGCGATCCCGGTCCAGGCCCCCGGTATCGCGATCCTGTGTGATGTTACCCCACGAATCCGCCGCCCACAGGCAAGTGACGGTGTGAGGCCCACTGGGTTTAAGCAGCGAGAGCGTAGTTGTCGTCGTTGGCAACTATAGATTTGCGGTTGGATTTACGAGGTCGCCCGCACCTCGGCATGCACCTCGGGTTTTGTGACCCACGTCGAAGCCATGTCGCCCCCAAGTACAGAAGATGGACAACCTATCACTGCAGGGGTTCCGTTGCAATGGCGAGCATACAACCGGGCCGACCACAATGCGGCCAGCCGGGTTGCTCAGGGGCTTCCCCGAGTCAGTCTGTCAGAGCCTTTAGTTGGCTGCGGTGTTGAAGGTCTCGACCCTTTGGACCTCGACGATCTGAACTTGATCGGTCTTGGCCACCTCTCTTTCGGAGACGACTAGGGCAGTCTGAGTGCCACCGATCAACAGCGCGACGATTGCAAGTGGTGCTAACATTCTGAACCTCCTAATGGTTCTTGATACAACTCAAGCTTTAGTATGAGTATATAAGCAAATTCTAATTCGTCAAGCGCATTGCGCTGCTTTTTGATGCCGGTCAGGCATTTTATGGTGGGGCTTGCAAAAGTGTCATCAGCCCTCTTGATCCGGCTTCCTCCACCATCGACGCTTCACGCTCAGGTATGCTCATGGCGACCAAAACCATCCCCAAAGTCGGGTTCATCAGCCTCGGCTGCCCTAAGGCGACGGTCGATTCCGAGCGCATCCTGACGCGCTTGCGGACCGATGGCTATGCGATCGCCGCCGATTACGCCGAAGCTGATCTCGTGGTCGTCAACACCTGTGGCTTTATCGACGCGGCGATCGAGGAGTCGCTGGAGGCGATCGGCGAGGCGCTGGATGAGCATGGGCGAGTGGTGGTGACAGGCTGTCTGGGCACGCGTGCTGAGATGATCCTTGAGACCCATCCGGAGGTCTTGGCAGTGACCGGGCCGCATGCGGAGGATGCGGTTCTGGAGGCCGTGCAAGCCCATCTGCCGCCGCCCGAGCATCACCCATTCATTGATTTGGTTCCGCCTCAAGGCGTTAAGCTGACGCCAGATCACTTTGCCTATCTGAAGATTAGCGAGGGCTGCAACCATCGCTGCAGCTTCTGCATCATCCCGAGTTTGCGCGGCAACTTGGTCAGCCGCCCGATCGGCAGCGTTCTGGATGAAGCGCAGCGCTTGGTCGAGGCCGGTGTACGCGAGCTCTTGGTGATCTCACAAGACACCAGTGCCTACGGGATTGATCTGAAGTATCGGGCCGAGTTCTGGAACGGCGTGCGATTGACGACCGATATCGAGACCCTGGCACGCACCCTCGGCGAGCACCAGGCTTGGGTCAGATTGCACTATCTGTACCCTTATCCACAGGTGGACCAGCTGATCCCCTTGATGGCCGATGAGCTGATCCTGCCCTATCTGGACATGCCACTGCAGCATGGGAGCCCGTCGGTATTGAAGGCGATGCGACGACCGGCGGCGACGGAGAAGGTGCTTGATCGACTCGCTGAATGGCGCCGCATCTGCCCGGAGCTGGTGCTGCGCAGCACCTTCATCGTTGGCTTTCCCGGCGAAACCGATGCCGATTTCGAACAATTACTCACCTTCTTGCGCGAGGCCCAACTGGACCGGGTTGGCTGTTTTAGTTATTCAGCGGTGGCGGGTGCGGCGGCTAATACGCTGCCCGATCCGGTTCCCGAGGCGCAGAAGGAGGAGCGGCGCCAGCGCTTGATGGCGCTGCAGTCCGAGATCAGTTGCGAGAAGCTGGCTCGACGCGTTGGCAAGCGCGAGATCGTGCTCGTCGATGAGGTCGAGGAAGAGCAGGTGATCGCGCGCAGCTACGCGGATGCGCCGGAGATCGATGGTACGGTGATCATTGACGGCGCTTGGGAATTGGAGCCGGGCAACTTCATTGAGGTCGAGATCACTGCCAGCAGTGAGCACGACCTGTTCGCTGAGCCGGTCACCTAAGCGTCCTTGTTTGCCCAGCTGTTTGCCAGCGCAGACCGGTCTTGTCAGTGGAGCAATGGGCGGGTGGCGCTCATGGTGATTCGAGGATGATTCGACGGGCTCTGCTGGCGGTGTGCATCGGGACCGCCACTCTGCTGTTGGCCGCTGGGATGCTGGCGCTGCATGCGCTGCCTGGTGGTCCGCCGCTGGATCTTTCCATCGAGACCTCGGCATTGGTGCTCGACCGCAACGGTCAGCTCCTGCGTGCGTTTACGGTGGATGATGGCCGCTGGCGGTTACCGGTGAGCCTGGACGAGGTTGATCCGCTGTATCTACAGCTATTGCTCGGCTACGAGGATCGGCGCTTCTGGCAGCATGCGGGCTTGGATACGCGAGCTTTGCTCCGGGCCGGCTGGCAGGCGCTGCGGCATGGGCGCATCGTCTCAGGAGGGTCAACGCTGAGCATGCAGGTCGTGCGGCTGCGGTTGGGACTCGAGACCGGCTCAGTGCGCGATAAATGGCGCCAGATCGGTGCTGCCTTGGCGCTTGAGCGCGTCGCGGAGAAGGCGCAGGTGCTCGAGGCCTATCTGAACCTGGCCCCGTTCGGTGGCAATCTCGAAGGTGTGCGTGCGGCCTCGCTGGCCTGGCTTGGTCGCGAGCCGCGACGGCTCACGCCGGCTCAGGCAGCGTTGCTCGTGGCCTTGCCGCAAGCGCCGGAGCAACGCCGTCCGGATCGCTATCCAGACGCAGCACGGCGTGGCCGTGATCAGGTCTTGGCACGGGCTGAAGCGTTGGGTCTGCTCGATGCGGAGACTGCGGCTGCGGCAAGGCGCGAGCCGATCCCAACTCAGCGCCGCGCGTTTCCGATGCTGGCACCGCATCTGGCGCGCCGCGCGCAGCGGCTGTCGCCAACCGTTGGCGTACATCGGCTCACCTTGGATGCAGGCTTGCAAGCACGTCTGCAAACGCTGGCCGCTGAGCAGGCAGAGCAACTGCCAGATGCGGTCTCGGTCGCGATCTTGGTGGCCGATCATGGCAGCGGGGAGATCTTGGCTAGCGTCGGCTCGGCCGGGCTGCTGGAACGCGAGCGCGATGGTTTTGTCGACATGACCCGCGCTTTGCGCTCGCCAGGGTCGACGCTCAAACCGTTGATCTATGGGCTGGCGTTCGAGCTGGGTCTAGCGCACCCGGAGAGCCTGATCGAGGATCGCCCACGCGCCTTCGGGGGCTATGTACCAGAGAATTTTGACCGCGGCTTTCAAGGCACGGTGACCGTTCGAGCAGCGCTGCAACAGTCACTAAATGTACCCGCGGTGACGCTGTTGGAACGGGTAGGGCCGGCGCGGCTGCTAGCGCGATTGCGGCGGGCTGGCGCCACGCCGCACCTGCCGGAGGCAGCGGCTGGGGCAGGGCTGGCGATTGGTCTGGGTGGGCTGGGTCTTAGCTTGACCGATCTGGTGAGCCTTTATGCGGCGATTGCTCGCGGTGGCGATCCAGTGGCGCTGCGCGATGGGTTGCGGCGGCCGACGGGTGCTGATCGCTCGACGGGCTCCAAGGGCCCTCCCGGCATGAACGCACGGGTGAGCGCTCAGACTCAGCACAACCCGCTGTTGGCGCCGCACGCAGCCTGGTATCTCTCCTCGATCTTGTCCGGGGCGGAGCGCCTTGATCAGCTCGGTAGCGCGATCGCGCTGAAGACGGGAACTTCCTATGGCTATCGAGATGCTTGGGCGCTCGGCTTTGATGGCAAGCAAGTGATCGGCGTCTGGACCGGGCGGCCGGATGGCGCTGCGGTGCCGGGCCTGACCGGGACTCAGGCAGCGGTGCCGATCTTGCGCGATGCTTTCGCGCGTCTCGAGTCGCGGGTGCCGCTGCCGGGTCCGCCGTCTGCTGTGCTGATGGCCTCGAGTGCCGAGTTGCCACTGCCGCTGCGTCGCGTTAACGGCAATGCCCCAGGCGCAGCGGATGATCAGCTCGAGATCGCCTTTCCGCCGGATGGCGCGGTGGTCGATCTTGGGCTCGGACTGGGCAGCGGGATAGCGCTGGCGCTGAAGGTGCGCAATGGCTCCCCGCCGTTTCAGTGGCTGGCGAATGGCAAGCCGATCGCCCAAGCGCCCTATGCGCGCAGTGTTCACTGGCGCCCAGGGGGGCCAGGCTTCATAACCATTGCCGTGATCGACGGACAGGGTCAGTCCAGCCGCGTCAACGTCAACGTGCAATGACGATGGACGAATACCTGGTTGACCGCCGTGAGCACGTCCGGCGCTTGCTGAGCGCCTGCATGCTGCCAGCGCTGCGGTATCGCTTTGGGAAGCCAATTGCTGTCTAACTAATGAGCGTCATGCGCATTGGAATCATCGTCTTCCGGCCGCAGCGGCACCCGACAGGCATCGAAGAATCGATAATGCTCAATCGCCTCGAGGATTCCGGCCGCGAAGGGCTGTTCGGCGAAGTAGATGCTCTCGGTATCGGTGAGCTGAGAGAGCTCCTCGTGATGCCGGTTGGCGACGACCACGGCGAGGGTGTTGCCGCGCATCATGTCCTCATCGGCACCCGAGCCACCGGCGGTCAGGCAGTGCTCGAGCGGGATGCCGAACTGGTCAGCGACATAACGTAGAGCCAAGCCCTTCGAGGCGCGCGCCGGTACCACGTCGAGGAACTGGCCGAACGAGAGGTTGAGGTGCACGTTCAGGTCGGCCTGATGCAGGATGCTGCCGATCTCGTCCAGGCAGGGGGCGTGCTCGGGGTCGATGTAGAAGCTGACCTTGAACCGGCTCTGCTCCGACTTGGGCTGGCGCTCGATGCCGGGGAGGTCAGCGAGTACGTCCCGGACCCGGCGCGGATACCAGAGGTGGTCGATGTGCCTCGCCCAAGCATCATCGGCGGTCAGCTGGGGGGCGTAGTAGATCTCGGTGCCTAAAGCGGTGATCAGCACGTCGGGGCGGGGGATACCGTAGCGACGCATCACCGCGAGTGCGGAGTCCAGCCGCCGCCCAGTGGCGATGCCAAAGCTGGTGCAGCGATGATTCTCGCGCATGATGCGCAGGAAATCGGCCAAGGAATCTGGATCGCCAAGCAGGTTTTGGTCGAGATCGGTGAAGATGGCGCGATCGTGATAGAGCATCGGCCGCCGGGCGACTGGGGCCATTGGCGGTGGCTCGACCTGCTCGAGTAGCGGCTTGATCGCTGCCATGTAGCTCTCGGCGTGCGCTTCCCAAGAGTAGTGCTCCTTGACCCCAGAGAGACCATTTTTGACCATGGTTCGCCAGCGCGAGGCATCGCTCACCACCTTTAAGAGCGCCTTAGTGATGTCTTGCTTGTCGAGCGGGTCGATCAGAATACCGTTCTTGCAATGGCCGATGATATCGATAGGGCCACCGTCTTCGGTGGCGACGATGGGTAGGCCACTGGCGGCGGCCTCGATCAGCGTCAGACCGAACGGCTCGGTGAGTGCCGGGTTGACGAACACGCCGCGCGAGGCGGCCGCAAGCTGATAAAGGACCGGCACCTCATCGGCCCGATGGTGCTTGGGATAGGCGACCTTGCCATAGAGATCGTGGAGGTCGATCAAGATCAAGATGTCGGTCAGCACCTGCTGGGCGCCGCTGTCGAGATCGCGGATATCGTCGCGGTTGCCGGCGATGATCACCAGGTTGGCGTTGCGCTGCAGCTCCTCGGATTCGCCGAAGGCGTCGACCAGGGTGGCGATATTCTTGCGCTCGTCCGGGCGCGAGAGTGCCAGGATGATCGGCTTCTTCGGGTCACGCAGAAAGCGCGCCAGCTCCTTCTTGATCGGTGCCTTTTGCTCGCTACCGTCTGGTGGATGGAAGCGGGTCAGATCGGTGCCGGGGGCGATCACCGACATGCGCTCGGGCTGATAGTGGTCGTAGAGCCCGTATTGCTCTTGGATCTCCTGGCTGGTGCTGGTGACCACCAGGCTGGCGGCGCCAAGGGTCTCTTCCTCGGCATCGATGCGCCGATCCATCTGATAGCGCTGATCGATGGTCTCCTGCTTGACGCCCGAAGCGAGCAGGCGGCGGCGCTTGACGCGCCCAAGCGAATGCCCAGTATGCACCAGCGGTACACCGAGCTGGTTCGAGACCCGGGTGCCAACATAGCCGGCGTCGGCATAGTGGCTGTGGATCAGGGTTGGCGCGATGTCCTGATCGCGCAAAAAGCTGAGCATATTGTCGGCGAAAGTGTCGAGATAATCCCAAAGCTGCTCTTTGGCCAGATACTCGGCGGGACCGGCCTCAACGCGGATGATGCGCGCATCGGGGCCGATCTCCTCGATCGGCTGCTTGTAGTCTGAGCTGACATGCGAATCATCGACCAGGCGCGTGAACAGGTCGACCCGGTCGACGTCATCACGCTGCGCTAGGGCGCGGGCAAGCTCGACGACGTAGAGCGTTTGTCCACCGGTATCGGCGTCGCGACCGAGCTCGAGCTCCTGGCCACGGATGAGCCCGTGGACGCTGATCAGAACGATGTAGCGGGAGTCTGGTTGTGGTGTCATACGGCTGACTGCTGTGATCGACATTGATGATATTTCAGACCCCGAGAATAGCTGATCCCTGTGCTTGCTGCCCGGCGTGCGCACCTCAAGCTTGTTTGACGACGCAAAACTGACTGTCGACAGCAGCCCGCTTTGTCGTAGAATCCTCGTCCCATGGACCTGAACTTTCTTGAATTTGAACAACCGGTCGCCGAGCTTGAAGCGAAGATCGAAGAGCTTCGGCATCTCGGCGCGACCTTGGGCGCTCGTCATCTTGGCCGCCATGGCCCGGGTGACGAAGACGATGGCATCAATATTGCGGACGAGATCGAGCATCTTGAGACCAAGAGCCGGGCACTGACCGAGCAGATCTTCTCGTCGCTGACCCCCTGGCAGATCTCGCAACTGTCACGGCATCCGCTGCGCCCTTACTTTCTCGACTATGCCGATCGTATCTTCGACGGCTTCCAAGAGCTGCATGGCGATCGGGCCTTTGCCGACGACCGCGCCATCGTCGGTGGCCTGGCTCGGCTCGACGGCCAGTCGGTAATGGTCATCGGCCATCAGAAGGGGCGCGACACCAAGGAGAAGATCCAGCGCAACTTTGGCATGCCGCGACCTGAGGGTTATCGTAAGGCATTGCGCTTGATGCAGATGGCCGAGCGCTTCGAGCTGCCGATCCTCACCTTCATCGACACTCCCGGTGCCTATCCGGGCGTGGGGGCTGAAGAGCGCGGTCAGAGCGAGGCCATTGCTCGCAATCTGCAGGTGATGGCGGGGCTGCGGGTGCCGATCATCGTTACCGTCACCGGCGAAGGTGGCTCCGGTGGCGCCTTGGCCATCGGTGTTGGCGATCGTCTGATCATGCTGCAGTTCAGCACCTACTCGGTGATCTCGCCGGAGGGCTGTGCGTCGATCCTGTGGAAGAGTGCCGAGAAGGCACAACTCGCGGCGGAGGCCATGGCCATCACCTCGGATCGACTCTATGAGCTGGGCCTGGTCGATGCCGTGGTGCCGGAGCCGCGCGGTGGCGCGCATCGCAACGTCGATGACACGGCCTCGTCGCTGAAGATGGTTCTGGTCGATGAGCTGGCGCGGGTCGCCAGTCAGCCGGTCGAGCAGATGATCGAGGCTCGTTACCAGCGCCTGCGCAGCTACGGTCGGTTCAAGAGCTAAGGCGACGCCGCTGGCAATCGGTATCGAGCGACGTCCATCGTTGCGCCTTCGCATGGCCTTCCTTGTCTGACGCTGCTTTTTCCGCTGACCGACTGAGGCCGCTGTTGGCGTCGGCGTTGGCGCAGTCGCCGCAGCCAAGGCGGCTCTGGATCGCCTATAGCGGCGGTTGCGATTCCCACGTGCTCCTGCATGCTTGTGTTGAGCTGCGTGCTGTTCTTGGTGTCGCCCTGACGGCCATCCACGTCGACCACGGCCTCCATCCAGACTCTGATGCTTGGGCCCGCCACTGCCGTCGCGTCTGTGATCAGCTTGGTGTCGATGTCCATGTGCGGCGGGCGCAGATCGAGCGTCGTCCGGGCGAGAGCCTAGAGGCGCTGGCACGCGCGGCGCGTCGACGCCTCTTTGCCGCTTGCCTTGGCCCTGGCGACTGGCTCGCGACCGCGCAGCATCGCGATGATCAGGCCGAGACCCTACTGCTCGCGTTGCTGCGCGGCAGCGGCGTGCACGGATTGGCCGCAATGCCAGCGCGCGTAGCGCTGGGGTCAGGGACCCTGATGCGGCCGCTGCTCGAGTTCTCGCAGGCCGATTTGCGCGTCTATGCCGAGCGGCATCGGCTGCACTGGCTCGAAGATCCGTCGAATCAGGATCTCGGCTTCGATCGCAATCGGCTGCGCCATCAGATCATGCCGGTCTTGCGCCAGCGCTGGCCGGCGGCTGCCACCACCATCGCCCGTTCCGCGGCCCACTGCGCTGAGGCCGCGGCGCTGATCGACAGCATGGCCGATGAGCAACTGCTGACGCTCGCTGGCTCAAGACCCGCGACATTATCGGTGGCGCGGCTGGCGGCGCTGGCACCCGAGCCGGCCCGAGCGGTGCTGCGCCGCTGGCTGGCTCGGCAAGGCTTTCGAGCGCCGAATACGCTGCGCTTGGAATCGATTCTGGGCGGGCTCCTGCGAGCCCGCGTCGATGCTCAACCCCGAGTCGCCTGGGAAGGGTGCGAACTGCGTCGCTACCGCGATGATCTGTTTGCGCTTGCGCCCTTGCCGCCTTATCCCGAGGCTGAGCTGAGCTGGGATGGGCTACAACCGCTGCCGCTGCCGATGGGGTTGGGCACGTTGAGCCTCGAGGCTGATGGTTCGGCACGCTTAGCGGTGTGCTCGGCATCGTGCCAGGCGTTGCCTCAGGCCCTACCCCTGACCCTCCGCTTTGGCGTGCCTGGTTTGCGTTGTCGGCAACCAAATCGGTCCAGTCGGACGCTGAAGCATCTGTTCCAACAGCGCGGTATTCCCGCTTGGCTGCGACCCTATGTGCCGCTGCTGATTGAGCCTCAAGGCGATCTGCTCGCGGTGGCCGGTGTTGCAGGCTGCGGTGGAGACTCTGGTGGTCGTTCAGCGCTTAGTCAGGCGCCTAGCCAGCGGATGCTGCGCCTGTGCTGGGAGGGGCATCCCTGGACGCGTTTCGGTTGGTTTGCAGAGCCAGTGGCGATCAGGGTCGGGTCGAGCCAGGATGCCGACGCATAGCGCATCGCCGTTGGCTTGATCGGCCTTTCCGGCCTTGATTGGCTGTAGTCCGGCGTGTCTAGGTCTTCGCTGTGCTAGCGCTACTTGAGCCCGAGTGCGGCTATACCGATCTGGCGCTGATCATGCGGTCGGATATGCGGCGCTTTGCGGCCTTGGATCTGCTGCTCGAAGGTGCTCGAATTCAAGTATCTGGCCTTCTTCAGGCTTGCATCGGCAGGATGCATTGCTGACACTGACAAGCGTCTCGAACTCGATAGACGAGGAGGGGTCCATCCGAATGAAAGATCATCGTTTATCGCTGCGACATCCCGCGTCGCGGTGGCTTCAACCGGACATCACAGGGAGAACCCCATGACCACGCTTGAATCGATCAAAGAAACCGTCAAGCGCGAATTACCCCTGTGGCTCGAAACCGACCCCGTGTTTCGTCAAGCCATTCTTGATCTGACCGCCAACCTCTACAGCCGGCGCGAAGAGACCAGCGACTGGTTTCACCAAACGCTAGAAGAGATGCGCCGCGAGCGCGAACGCCAGGACGCGCTGTGGCGAGAAAATAACGCACGCCAGGACGCTTTGTGGCGGGAAAATAATGCACGCCAAGACGTCTTGTGGCGAGAAAACAACGAACGCCTTGAGCGGAAGCGCCTAGAGGACCAAAAAAAATGGGACGCCAATCAGGCGGAGCTCCAATCGATGCGCGAAGAGCAAAACCGCAAATGGGAGGCTAACCAGGCGGAACTCAAAGCGATGCGCGAGGAGCAAAACCGCAAATGGGAGGCCAACCAGGCGGAACTCAAAGCGATGCGCGAGGAGCAAAACCGCAAATGGGAGGCTAACCAGGCGGAACTCAAAGCGATGCGCGAGGAGCAAAACCGCAAATGGGAGGCCAATCAGGTGGAGCTCAAAACGATGCGCGAAGAGCAAAATGGCAAGTGGGAAGCCAACCAGGCGGAGCTGAAAGCAATGCGCGAAGAGCAAAATGGCAAGTGGGAAGCCAACCAGGCGGAACTGAAAGCAATGCGCGAAGAGCAAAATGGCAAATGGGAAGAGCAAAACCGCAAGTGGGACGCCAACCAGGCGGAGCTCAAAGTACTCCATGAAGAAAGCCTGGCGTTGGGCAAACGCATCGACCGCGGCATCGGCGCCCTGGGTGCGCGTTGGGGAATGCGCTCGGAGAACGCCTTTCGTTCCGCCCTGGCCGGCATCCTGGAAAAAACCTTTGGTGTTGAGGTGCTCAATGTCAACGAATACGACGACGAGGGTGAAGTCTTTGGTCGTCCTGATCAGATTGAGATCGATGTGATCATCAAAAACGGCCTGCTCATCCTATGCGAGCTCAAGTCCTCCATCGACAAAGCAGGCATGTACAGCTTCGAGCGCAAAGCCCGGTTCTACGAGCGCCGCCATCAGCGCCAGGCCAACCGGCTGATCGTCATCTCGCCCATGATCGACAGCCGCGCCCAAGAGGTCGCCCGGCGTCTGGGGATTGAAACCTACGGCGAACCTGAAGACGTGGCGGACACATAACCGCTCACGGATAGCGCTGGATGCGCTGCAGGCGCGCTTTCAAGATCGGTCCAGGCCGCTGAATCCGCAAGCGCGTTTCGTCTGGAAGGATCACCGTGAGCTTCAGTTGAACCTGGTGCGTGCCCGCGTCAAAGACCGGCAGTGACTGACCGTCGAAGGGATGGCTGGGCTCGGCAGGTGCGTGCAGACTCGCGCGAGGTTCTGGCCGAGCGGCCAGCGTTTGCCATCAAGCTCGATGAGGCTGAAGCGTAGGCGCGACTATAGCGCGACCTTGCGCGCGCGTCATGCATGGTCTGCAGGAGCTGCATGCCCTTTGCCATTGTCGCAATGGCATAGTCATTCGCTTGGGTCGCCGTACAGAATGGGCCTGTAAAAACTGAGTGCTTTGGTGTAGTTCGTCCGCGGATCAGGCGGAACGGCTAAACCCGCTTTAGGTGGAACGACCACCGCTTTAGGTGGAGCGACGCTTGGCTCAGAGCCCGTTTGCGGGCTTCAGTACAGGCTGCTCAACATCTTCGCCCGATAGCGCGACACCAGCTCGCTGCTGCTGTCGAGCAGATCAAAGATCGCCACCATACCTTTGCGCGCAGCATCGTCGCCATATTGGCGGTCGCGCTTCAACAGCGTCAGCAGATGCTCCAGTGCCGCTTCGTTGTTGCCGGCCAGTACCTGATGGGCGGCCAATTGATAGCGCGCCTCGCTGTCGCCGGGATTGGCCTCTAAGGTTGCTTTCAGCGCTTCAGCGGGTGGTGCATCAGCCACCGCCGCACTGAAGGCGAGGCGCCCTCGGAGCGCGGCGAGCTCCGGATCATTTGCCAGATTGAGCGGGGTGCGTTCCAACATCTCTAGCGCGCCCTCGGCATCGCCCTCGATCGCCTTCAACTGCACCTGGGCAACGAAGACCCGGTTATTGTCTGGATCATCACGCTCCGCGCGCTCGATCATGCTCTTGGCTCCAGCCGGATCACCCTCGGCCATCGCCTGCCGCGCTTGGTCCAGTAGCTGATCGGAGGCACGGCTGACATGACGCGAGAGAAACTCTCGGATCTGCCCCTCCGGGAGTGCGCCCATAAACTGGTCGACGGCCTGGCCGTTCTTGAACAGCTGAACGGTTGGCAGGCTGCGGATACCAAACTGCGCGGCGAGTGCTTGCTCAGCCTCGGTATCGACCTTGGCGAGGAAGAATTGGCCTTTAAATTCTTCGGCCAGTCGCGACAAGATCGGCATCAGTTGCCGACAAGGTGCGCACCAGTCGGCCCAGAAGTCGACCAGTACTGGTCGCTCGAACGAGCCCTGGATAACGATTCGCTCGAAGTCGGCAGCAGTGACGGCGGCAATATGGGCAGAGTCGGTCATGATGTCTCTCTCGTTGGTCGGGAGCGCGCTAGGGCTTGGCAGGCTCGGTCGCTCGCTCGGGCGGCGGACTCGGCCGCTCAGGCGTCAGCGTGCAGTCGCGAACGCGAGCGCGCATTGGCACTTTGTCTTGCCATGGAAAATAATTGTCGTCACGGCCTCAATCAAGCAGGAGCCTGCTCGAAGAGACGTCGGTAGGCGCCGGATTGTTGATCGCGGAGCACTGATTCCGGCCCTCTGATCGCTTCCCGGACCTCTGATCACTGAGGCCAAGCATCTCGGAACATCACTGGAGGTATGCCGATGACCACGCCCATTCACGTCGTCTGTCCACATTGCGACGCGGTCAACCGACTCCCGCCCCAGCGTCTTGCAGACGGCGGACGCTGCGGTCAGTGCCATCGCGCCTTGTTCGACGGCCACCCGTTCACCCTGGGTCAGGCGAGCTTTGAGCGTCATGCGGCGCGGAGCGACATCCCACTGGTTGTGGATTTCTGGGCGTCTTGGTGCGGGCCCTGCAAGATGATGGCACCGGCCTTCGAGGCGGCCGCGTCACGGCTTGAGCCACGCGCTCGGCTGGCCAAGGTTAACACCGAAGACGAGCAGGGGCTGGCGATGCGTTTTGGCATCCGCAGCATCCCGACCCTGGCGATCTTCGTCGGTGGTCAAGAGCGCGCGCGGCAAGCCGGGGCCATGGATACCAACGGCATTGTGCGCTGGGTCGAAGCCTATCTATAGTTGAAGCCAATCGATTACCTCGTTCGCGCTACCGAAGCTGCGAGCCTGCAATCGAATCGTCCTTGAGGCTGCGCCCTGGCGAAGTGAGCACCGGCTCTCGGGCCTTGTGCCTCGACCACCAGGCGACATTGGACCGCAATTTTGTGATGCAGTTGCTGCGCTGCAGCACTAAGCATGGACAGCGGCGGAGGGTTTCGCTAACATCCGGCCCGTTTTGTATGGCTGCGGCCTGGCGGCTGTGACGAACGGACGATGCCCCCATTGCGAGGTCGCTTAAGGGGCCTTCGCTTGATTAGGACGCATGCGCCGTTTGCCTGAGTGGGTGCGCGGCTGTCGCCGCCTGCTGACCTTGCTTGGCTGCATTGGCCGCAGCAACAAAGGCCGCCTTGGGCGGCCATCTGATGGTCGGGCATTTCGCTCGGCGGGCAGTATGGATGAGTCTGTATTGCCTCAGGCGCGATTGATGACATCATTTGGTGACATCAAAGGATGACATCCTTCGCGTCCTGCACCACCGACTGCCTCGGAGGCTGCGTTGACTATTCCTGCGGTTTTGGTTCTGCAAGACGGCTCGGTCTTTCGCGGGACCTCGATTGGCGCCTCTGGCCAAAGCGTTGGCGAGGTCGTGTTCAACACGGCCATGTCGGGCTATCAAGAGATCCTGACCGACCCATCCTATCGGCGGCAGCTGGTCACCCTGACCTATCCGCATATCGGTAATACCGGCACCAACGATGAGGACGAGGAGTCGCCCGCGATCCAGGCCGCCGGCCTGATCATTCGCGATCTCCCGGTGCTGGCGAGCAACTTCCGCCGCAACGAGACCCTCAGTGCCTATCTTGAGCGTCACGGGGTGGTCGGCATTGCCGACATCGATACCCGCCGCCTGACCCGACTGCTGCGCGAGAAGGGCGCGCAAAGCGGGTGCCTCGTGGCAGGCGATGATCTGGACGAACAGGGCGCCCTAGTCGCGGCTACCACCTTTCCTGGGCTCAAGGGCATGGATCTTGCCCGTGAGGCCGGCGTCAGCAGCGCCTATCGCTGGACCCAGGGCACTTGGAGTCTCGAGCAGGGTCTGCCCGAGCCGCTCGCCTGGGATGACGAGCGCTTGCGACACCATGTCGTCGCCTACGACTTTGGCATCAAGCGCAACATCCTCCGGATCTTGGTCGATCATGGCTGCCGGGTCACGGTGGTGCCGCCGCAGACCCCCGTTTCCGAGGTGATCGCGCTGGCCCCTGCGGGTGTCTTCCTGAGCAACGGCCCAGGCGACCCCGAGCCCTGCGGCTACGCGATTGAGGCCATCCGCGAACTGCTGGCGCGTGATGTGCCGCTGTTCGGGATCTGCCTCGGTCATCAGCTGCTCGGTCTCGCCGCTGGTGCGCAGAGCGTGAAGATGAAGTTTGGCCATCACGGAGCCAACCATCCGGTGCAGGATCTGGCCACTGGGCAGGTGATGATCAGCAGTCAGAACCACGGCTTTGCCATCGATGAGCAGAGCCTGCCGGCGGAGGTCGAGGCGACCCATCGCTCGTTGTTCGATGGCTCACTGCAGGGGCTGCGCCACCGCGAGCATCCGGCCTTCAGCTTCCAGGGGCATCCTGAAGCGAGTCCAGGGCCGCATGACGTCGAGCCCTTGTTTGCTCATTTCGTCAGCATGATGGACGCGCGCTCGGGTGGGCTGTGAGAGAGTGAAGAGTGAAGAAGAGTGGATAGAGAGTAGGTAGCGGGGAGTTGATCGCGGATCAGCGGTCGATGCCGATGCTGGCCGAGGTTCTCGCCAGATCAGCGCCGCATTGCGGCTGCGGCTAATGCGCAAGGTGCCGCGCCACCCCGGAAGATGAATCGCGAGAGATTCACGTTAAACAAACACGACCTTTTTTCAGCAGCAGACTTCGGACGCCTCTCAGCCCATGCCCAAGCGCACAGACATCCAGAGCATCCTGATCATCGGCGCCGGGCCGATCGTGATTGGGCAGGCCTGCGAGTTCGACTATTCCGGCGCTCAAGCCTGCAAGGCGCTGCGCGAAGAGGGGTTCCGCGTAGTGCTGGTGAACTCGAACCCGGCGACGATCATGACCGACCCGGAGATGGCCGATGCGACCTACATCGAGCCGATTACCTGGCGGGTCTTGGAGCGCATCATCGCCCACGAGCGCCCGGACGCGCTGCTGCCGACGATGGGCGGGCAGACGGCATTGAACTGCGCGCTGGACCTGGTCACCGAAGGCGTGCTCGAGCGCTACGGGGTGGAGATGATCGGCGCCTCACGCGAGGCGATCGATAAGGCTGAGGATCGCGATCTGTTCCGCCAGGCGATGCGCCGCATCGGCCTCGACATGCCGCGCTCGGCGATTGCGCACAGCCTGGAAGAGGCGATCCAGGTGCAGGCGCAGATCGGCTTCCCGACCATCATCCGGCCCTCGTTCACCATGGGCGGCAGCGGCGGAGGCATCGCCTATAACCATGAGGAGTTTGAGGAGATCTGCATCCGCGGGCTGGATCTCTCGCCGGTCAATGAGTTGCTGATCGAAGAGTCGGCGCTGGGTTGGAAAGAGTATGAGATGGAGGTGGTGCGCGACCACAAGGACAATTGCATCATCATCTGCTCGATCGAGAACCTGGACCCGATGGGCGTGCATACCGGCGACTCGATCACGGTCGCCCCGGCGCAGACGTTGACCGACAAGGAATATCAGCGCATGCGCGATGCCTCGCTGGCGGTGCTGCGCGAGATTGGCGTCGACACCGGCGGTTCCAACGTGCAGTTCGCGATCCATCCCGACGATGGACGCATGATCATCATCGAGATGAATCCGCGTGTCTCGCGCTCCTCGGCGCTGGCATCGAAGGCGACCGGCTTCCCGATCGCCAAGGTCGCGGCCAAGCTCGCGGTCGGCTACACCCTCGATGAGCTGCGCAATGAGATCACCGGCGGCGCCACGCCGGCTTCGTTCGAACCGTCGATCGATTATGTGGTTACCAAGATCCCACGTTTCGCATTCGAGAAGTTCCCGCTCGCCGATGCCCATCTGACCACCCAGATGAAATCGGTTGGCGAGGTGATGGCGATCGGCCGTACCTTCCAGGAATCCTTGCAGAAGGCGCTGCGCGGGCTCGAGACCGATAAGGACGGTCTCAATGAGATGTTGAATCTGTCCGATCCGCAGTCCATGAGCCGACTGCGCACCGAGCTGCGCCAACCGGGCGCCGAGCGCATCTTCTACTTGGCCGACGCCTTGCGCGCCGGGATGACCCTGGACGAAGTGCATGCGCTGACCAAGATCGATCCCTGGTTCTTAGCGCAGATCGATGAGTTGGTGGCGATCGAGCATGAGGTTCGTGTGCAGGGGCTTGCAGCGCTGGATGCAGAGCGCCTGCGCGGGCTGAAGCGACGCGGATTCTCGGATCGGCGCCTGGCTGCACTGACCAAGCAGCCGGAGGGGGTAATCCGCGAGCGCCGTCGTGAGCTCGGCATCCGTCCGGTCTTCAAGCGCGTCGATACCTGCGCCGCCGAGTTTGCGACCAGCACGGCGTACCTGTACTCGACCTATGAGGAAGAGTGCGAGGCAGCGCCAACCGACGCCAAGAAGATCATGGTGCTCGGCGGCGGACCGAACCGGATCGGGCAGGGCATCGAGTTCGATTACTGCTGTGTGCATGCAGCCTTCGCGCTGCGCGACGATGGCTTCGAGACCATCATGGTCAACTGCAATCCGGAGACCGTCTCGACCGACTATGACACCTCCGATCGGCTCTATTTCGAGCCGCTGACGGTTGAGGACGTGCTCGCCATCGTCGACACCGAGCGCCCCTATGGCGTGATCGTCCAATACGGCGGCCAGACACCGCTGAAGCTGGCGCGCGACCTGGAAGCCGCTGGGGTGCCGATCATCGGCACCTCGCCGGACAGTATCGACCATGCCGAAGACCGCGAGCGTTTTCAGCGCCTGATTACCGAGCTTGGTCTGAAGCAGCCACCGAATGCGACCGCGCGCAGCGAGAGTGAGGCGGTGGAGCGGGCGGCTGAGATCGGCTATCCGCTGGTGGTGCGTCCCTCTTATGTGCTGGGCGGGCGGGCCATGGAGCTAGTCTACGACGAGCAGGATCTGCGTCGTTACATCCGCACCGCGGTCAGTGTCTCGAACGCGGCGCCCGTCTTGCTCGATCGCTTCCTAGAGGATGCGATCGAGGTCGATGTCGATGCCGTCTGCGACGGTGAGGCGGTGTTGATTGGCGGCATCATGGAGCATATCGAGCAGGCTGGCGTGCACTCCGGTGATTCGGCCTGCTCACTGCCGCCCTATACCCTGAGCGCCGAGCTGCAAGACCGCATGCGCGAGCAGATGGCGGCGATGGGGCTGGCGCTCGGCGTGCGCGGGCTGATGAATGCGCAGTTCGCGATCAAGGGAGAGGATATCTATATCCTCGAGGTGAACCCGCGCGCGTCACGCACCGTGCCCTTCGTGTCCAAGGCCGTCGGTGTGCCGTTGGCCAAGGTCGGTGCGCGCTGCATGGCCGGGCGCTCATTGGCTGAGCAGGGCATGCTGCTCGAGGTCGCGCCGACGCGCTACTGTGTCAAGGAGGCGGTGTTCCCCTTCGTCAAGTTCCCCGGTGTCGATACCCTGCTCGGGCCGGAGATGAAGTCGACCGGCGAGGTGATGGGCATTGGACGCACCTTCGCCGAGGCCTTCGGTAAGGCGGTGGAAGCAGCTGGCATGGCGCTGCCGCGTCCGGGAAAGGCCTTGCTGAGCATCCGCGATGCGGATAAGGCGCGGATGTTGGCGGTCGCCCAACAGCTGCTCGAGCTCGGTTTTACGCTCTATGGCACCCATGGCACGGCACGCGCCGTGCAAGAGGCTGGCATGGACTGCATTGGGGTCAATAAGGTCAAGGAAGGCCGGCCGCACATCGTCGACATGATCAAGAACGGCGAGGTGCGTTTTATCGTCAACACCACTGAGGGCGCCGAAGCCATCGCCGATTCGGCGGCGATCCGACGCGCGGCCTTGCAGCATAAGGTCAGCTACACCACGACCATTGCTGGGGCCGAAGCCACCTGCCTGGCCTTGCAAGCTGGTGACCTTTTCGAGATCACCCAGTTACAGACACTTTACTGAGCGCTTGTGCGCGGTTAGGCTCTACAAGCTTGTCTGCCCCGCTTGCCGCGGGGCCTCTCCGCCATAATCTCTAGGCGTCGATCGATCGGTGGCTCTCCATCGAGCGCACCGCTCCCGCACTCAACCCTACGACAAGAACCTTATCCCAAGATGGCGCGCGTTTGCCCAGGGTGGTAGCGCGTGCAGAGCAACGTATTCGATGGGTGCGCAATGGCGCGCCTAAGTACAAGAGGATGCAAGAGGATGCCCGCATGAGTAGAGTCCCTCTCACGGCGAAAGGTGCACAGCAGTTGCGCGAAGAGCTCGAGCAGCTCAAGCGCGTTGAGCGCCCGCGCGTCATCGAGGCCATCGCCGAGGCGCGCGCGCACGGTGACCTGAAGGAGAACGCTGAGTATCACGCGGCTCGGGAGCAGCAGGGCTTCATCGAAGGCCGCATCAAGGAGATTGAAAGCAAGCTCTCGAATGCCGAGATCATCGATGTCACCAAGCTCAATCCTGGTGGTCGCGTGGTCTTTGGCGCCACTGTGGATGTGCTCGAGATTGACAAGGATGAAGAACATACCTTCATCATCGTCGGCGACGATGAGGCCGACATCAAGCAGGGCAAGATCTCGGTCGGCTCGCCCATCGCGCGTGGCCTGATCGGCAAGAGCGAGGGTGATACCGCGCTGGTCGAGGCGCCCGGTGGCAAACGTGAGTTCGAGATCCTCGACGTGCGTTATGAATGATGGCGCTGCATGCCGTATCGGCAATAGCACTGGAGTCGGGGGCGAGTGCCATGAAGCGTGCGATGACGGCGCCATGATGGGCGCCACTATGGATGGGCGCCACCATGACGGGCGCGCGATGAGAGCTGTGCTGAGAATCGGCCTATAATCCCTTGCGGGCCGACAGCGAATCGTCGCTTTTGCCCGGCACGATCAGCCCAGGAGAGGAGGTATCCATGCGCCATCTGGCATCCATGCGCCATCTGGCTCTGATCGGTTGTTTGCTGCTGGCGGCGGCTCCAGCGCACGCACTGCGCTGTGGCAACAGCGTGATCTCGGAAGGTGACAGCAGCCTGCGGCTGAAGCGGTTTTGCGGCGAGCCGGCCCAGGTCGAGCAGCGCGAGGATCGGGTCGCGGTGGAACGCTACGATGCGTCGCGGCAGCATTACTACAGGGACTATGTGGTTAAGCCGTATGAGATCTGGATCTACAACTTCGGTCCGCGCCGTTTGATCAACCGGATCGAAGTTCGCGACGGTGTGATCAAGCAGATCACCACCAGCGGCTACGGCTATTGATGACGAGCACGATGATTATCCACTGTCGATGATGGGGCTGCGGGTGAAGCACGAGCAGGGGTTGCTGCGGGCGTCATGGCGGTTGATCGGCCTGCTGCTCGTCCCCGTGTTGTTTGCCAGCGGCGTGCTGGCTGAGGAATCAGCGGCTGCCAAGGCTGGGCCGATAGAGGGGCCGATACACGAACTGCGGCTGTTGACCTGGCCGGATTATCTCGATCCAGGCCTCGTCGATGCGTTTGAGCGGGAATTCAAGACGCGCGTCAGATTCGATTATTTCGATAGTGACGATGCCCGTGATCGCTTCGTCGTGCAGAGCGATGGTCAAGGATTCGATGTCGCGGTGCTCGACAGCAGTGCTGTTGTGAGTTATCGGCGACGGGGCTGGATTCGCCCCATCGAGGCGGCACAGGTTCCCAATTTGCGCCATATCGACGAGGCCATCGATCAGGCCTATCCGCAGACCAGCGGTTATGCCGTGCCGTACTTTTGGGGCACCACCGGCATTGCCTATCGGGCTGACTTGGTGCCGGAGCCACCACGGCGTTGGATGGATCTGTTTCGCCCCGATGCGGCCTTGGTTGGGCGTATCATGATGATCGCCGACAGTGACGATCTGATCGGCATGGCCCTGAAGGCGCTGGGGTTCTCGATGAATAGCGCGGACCCCGAGCAGATCGAGCAAGCCACCGCACTGCTGTTGGAGCAAAAGTCCGCCTTGCGCGGTTATGGCACCTTAGAGCTGGGCCCTGAATCGCCGCTGATCACTGGTGAGCTGGTGGCGGCGATGAGCTACAGCGGCGATGCGGCGATGCTGATGGAGCAGCA
The DNA here is from genome assembly GCF_034860625.1 of Lamprobacter sp. Lineage (NCBI taxonomy): Bacteria > Pseudomonadati > Pseudomonadota > Gammaproteobacteria > Chromatiales > Chromatiaceae > Lamprobacter > Lamprobacter sp. The sequence goes on along the minus strand of NZ_JAYESN010000041.1, from coordinate 19,369 downwards.
TGATGCGATCCGCTATCGGGTGCCAGAAGAAGGTGGGCCGATTTGGATCGATTATCTGACGATTGGCGCACAGGGCCAGTCTGATTTAGCCGCAGCCTTCATCGACTTTCTCAATCGTCCCGAGGTGGCGGCGCAGAATGCCCGCTATCTGTCCTATGCAACGCCCAATCGGGCTGCCGAGGCACTGTTGCCAGCCGAGTTTCTCAGCGATCCATTGATCTACCCTCCGCCCGAGACCCTCGCCCGCTGCGAGCACTACAAGCCGCTGTCACCGGAGGCGGTGCGCCAGCGCGTCGAAGTCTACTCAACGATCGTTCACGGCCGCTGATTCGTGCGCCTGCAAGCGAAGTTAGCCTTAGCGCTAGTGCCCTTGATTGCGCTGCCGCTGCTAGCCTCTGGCTGGCTGAGCTGGAGCTATTCGGGTGCTGATCTGCAGCGCAAGGCCGAACAAAGCCTCGATACGGCGCTGCACCACGTTGAGCGAGCGACCCAAGATCTAGTCGAGAATGCGAATGCGAGCCTTGATCTCCTCACGCTCGCCCCGGAGACCGAGCGCTACGCGCGGAGCAGCAATCCAGAGGATCGCTACTCGCTGTTCCAATCGCCGCTGCTGAAGCTCTTTCAAGACTATCGTCGGACCTACCCCGAGTATCGGATGGTTCGCTTTCTGATGCCCGACGGACGCGAAGATGCACGCGCGGCGGGGGTCCTGAGCGGTGCGATCGGGGTCGACTCAGCGGTCGAAGCGGCCTTGTTGAAACAGCTCCCAATCCCAGAGTCCCAGCTGCTCGACCAGGAAAACAACAGTCTCATCTTCTATCGCCCCATTCGGCTTTCGCTAGGCTATAGCGATGCCACAGAGGGGCCTTACCGCTTGCGCGGATTCATCGCGCTCACGGTCTCTCTCGCTAGGCTCTATGCACAGGTCAACGAACTGCGACCGAACCTCGGCTGGTTGTTTTTGGTCTCCAACGACGGCCAGATACTCTTCGGTGCTGGCGATGCTGCGGCGGGCGATGACGCGCTTCCAGGGCGGGTGTTGGAGATCGCGACTAGCGCAGAGGCACCGCAGCTTGAGCCGATCAAGATCGATTGGAATGGCCGTCATCGGCTGCTGCAGGCGCGTCCTGTCGGGGCGGGCTTGACCGCCGTTGCGCTGTTGCCTGCTGATGCCTTGTTGAAGCCACTGCAAGAACTGGCGCTCAAGATTGTCGCCATCACGCTGGTTTCAGGTCTGTTGTTGACGCTGGTCCTGTACCTCTCGTTGCGTCGGCTCGTCCTCACACCACTCGCGCAGTTGCGCAGCGCGGCACAGGCGATTGGTGCGGGCAGCCTGACCCCGACGATTGATGTGCGCTCCAGCGACGAGATGGGCCTCCTCGCTGACGATGTGCGCGAGATGGGCCAGCGATTGAGTACCTATCGCAAGCAGATCGAAGATTTGGCCTTCAATGATCAGTTGACCGGCCTTCCCAATCGGCACCTGATTCGCGAACTCCTGCAAACTTATCTGCAGGACTGTCAAGCCGCTGGTGAGCCGCTCGCCGTGCTCTTGTTCGATCTGGATAACTTCAAGCAGATCAACGACAACCTTGGTCATGCGAGCGGCGATCGGCTGCTGCGGATCTTGGCTGAGCGGTTTAGGACCCAGCTCAATGTCGAAGCCTTGCGTGGCCGCTCGCAGTTGGCGCGGTTTGGCGGTGATCAGCTGCTGCTCTTTATCGGCGGGTTGCTCGACAACGACGAGTCGGCGCGCGTGGCCGAGCGGATCTTGACGGAAACGGCGAAGCCGTTCGATTTGGGTGTTGGCCATTACGTGGTCACCGCCAGCGTCGGTGTCGCCGAGTTTCCGCGCGATGCCCATGATGCCGAAGGCTTGATCCGCTGTGCGGACCTGGCGATGTATCGCGCCAAGGCGGATGGTCGCAATACCTATCGCTTCTTCTCGCCCGATCTCGACACCAAGGCCTCGGAACGGCTGCTACTCGAACATCGCCTGCGGCTGGCGGTGGCCGAGCGCGCCTTTCAGGTCTACTACCAACCCTTGTTTACCATCGCAGGCATGCAGATCGCTGGATTCGAGGCTTTACTGCGCTGGACCGATCCTGAGCTTGGCTCGATCTCGCCGGCACGCTTCATCCCGATTGCCGAGCATACCGGGCTGATCGAGGAGCTTGGCGACTGGGTCATGCGCGAGGTCTGCGCGCAGCTTGCGCGTTGGGCTGCGGTAGGGCTGAAGACGGTGCCCGTGGCCATCAACATCTCGCCGCTGCAACTGCTGCGCGGTTCCTTGATCGAGCGCCTGGAAGGCTATTTGCAGCAGTTCCAGCTCGCGCCGAGCCAACTCCATGTGGAGATCACCGAGTCGGTGCTGATGGACATCAGCCCGATCAACAGCGCGCGTCTCGAGGCGCTGGCCGAACTCGGGATTGCGCTGCACATCGATGATTTTGGCACCGGCTACTCGTCGATCAACTATCTGCGGCGTTTCAAGATCGATTGCATCAAGATCGATCGGAGCTTCGTCTCCGACATGTGCACCTGCGACGAAGATCGCGCCCTGGTGGCGGCGATGATCGCGATGGCCAAGGCCTTGGGGATGCAAGTGGTCGCCGAGGGGATCGAGACCCAAGCGCAGCGGGATCTGCTGTACGGGCTTGGCTGCGATCTCGGTCAAGGCTACCTCTTTGCCCGCCCTGACGGGGCCACCGAGGCTTCGCGCTTCTTGGCTCGGTGAGTCGTCTAGACTGAAAGGTTGGGCTGAAGGGTTGGGCTCGAGCGCCATCCGTTGGCGCAAGCGGGCTGTCTTGTCGATCACTCGGCCTCGCCGACCAAGTCACGATAGGCATACCAACTGGCGTAGCCGAGCAGCGGGAAGATCAGGATCATGCCGACGAAGGCGGTGAGCGTCCCGACCAGCATCAGGCCGAGGATCAATCCCGCCCAGCGCAACATCGGCCCGGGATTGAGGGTGACGGCACGCCAGCTTGCCTGAACACCAGCGATGGGGCCGGCGTCACGATCGACGATCAGCGGAACGGCGATCACGCTGGTCGCGAACACGGCTGCGCCGAGTAAGACGCTACTCACCAGTGTGAAAAGCATCATCAGCGGGTCCATGCCACCTCCTAACAGGGTCACGTAGCCACTGGAGGTCGGAGCCAGCGTGGTCACCTTGATCGCAAAGATGACCGCTGAGGCCATCGTCCAGAAGGCGACAACGAACATCAGCAGGAGTCCGAACAATGCCAGGCTTGAGCGCCGTTGACCGTAGAGTGCAAAGCTGGCGCGAATCCCGATCTGTTCACCCGCGAGATGGCGACGTGCAGTCACGTAGAGTCCGGCAGCCAGAAAGGGCCCGAGCAGCAAGAGCACGATCAGAAACTTCAACGTCAAACCCGGCATGGCCCGGCTCATGGTTAGCGCTACGAATCCGGTTAGGGCGCAGAGCGAACCATAGAAGAGACTGACAAAGGGTGTCTTCGTTAAGGTGTTCCAGCCTTGCCCGAGCCACTGCAGCGGTGCATTCGATGCCACCCGCTGGATCGATAATGTATCGCCCTGAACGACATCCCGATGGGTATCGGTTGAGGGAAAGGTGATTGTTTCTGTTGTCATTGTAAAGACTCCGGGGGTTGGTGAGGGCCAAGTCGGGCGCTCGGTTGTCGCGCCTATCGACTCGCCGACCCTGGACAGGTTTTAGAGTTTAGGTAAGTAAGAATATAAGCTTTTTCTAATACTAAAGCAAGCCCGAGATCGGCGCTCGCAGAAGAGGGCTCGATCGGTTGTTTGCGAGACCCGCTGCTTGCGGCCATGACCCGCACGCCCTTAGCATGATCGACCTTTTCGGTCGCCACAGCTCGCGGAGTTCAGCACTATGCCGTTCGATCATCAGCAGCCGCCACTCGTCTTCGGCGAGGCCCTGTTCGACTGTTTCCCCGATGGCGCCGAGGTACTGGGCGGCGCGCCGTTCAACGTCGCCTGGCATCTGGCCGCGTTCGGGTTGAATCCGGTGTTCTTGAGCCGCGTGGGTGAGGATGACCTTGGCAAGCGGATTGATGCGGCGATGCGCGAGCAGGGGATGACCACCCTCGGGCTGCAGCGTGACCCTGAGCATGCCACCGGTACCGTGCAGGTCTCGCTGGCCGAGGGCGAGCCGAGCTACGAGATCCTGCCTGATCGCGCCTACGACCACATCGATGCGGCAGCGCTGCCGCCGCTGCCGGAGCAGACGCTGCTCTATCACGGCAGCCTAGCGCTGCGGCACTCGGTCTCTGCCGATGCGTTGCGCATGCTGCGGGGACGGCTGAGCCCGTCGATCTTTCTGGACGTGAATCTGCGCGATCCCTGGTGGCAGAAAGAGAGGCTGATCGAACTGCTGGAAGGCGCGACCTGGGTCAAGCTCAACGCCGATGAACTCGCGCTGCTGGCGCCCGAGGGGGAGAATGTCGAGGCCCGAGCGCAGCGGTTGCGGGAGTGTTATGAGCTGGAGGCCCTGTTTGCCACCCTCGGTGCCAAGGGCGCCTTTGCCGTGGAGGCCGATGGGGCTATCAGCCGCGTGGCGCCCACCGGCGCGATCCAGGTGGTCGATGCGGTGGGGGCAGGCGACGGCTTCGCCTCGGTGCTGATCCTTGGGCTGATCCGCCGCTGGCCAGTAAAGCAGACGCTGGATCGCGCACAGTCTTTCGCCTCGGCCATCGTCGGCCAGCGCGGAGCCACGGTGCCTGATCCCGAATTTTATGCGCCGTTCCTCAAGGATTGGGGCTTGGGCGGGGTGGGCTAGGGGGATGCCAATGCAAGCCGAGGTCCCCAATGCCCGTGTGCCGGCGCTCGCTGCCTTTCTCGCCGAGAATCGCAGTAAGGCACATCGCGTGATGCATCATCTGATCGGGCTGCAACGCCCATTTTTGCTGCAGAGCGACTTGCAGGATGCGCTCGAGCAACTGTGCCGCGATGATGAGCAGATCGCTGATTCCGCACTCGCGCGCGCGCTGGCACAGGCGCAAGAGGCAGCGATTAATGCCTCTTGGGTCTATCTGGCGCTGCGCCGCCGGGTCGCGAAGTGGGATTACCTACGCATCCATCTCGAGACCATGGACCTGAACGAGGTCAGGGTCTCCGAGTTTCTGCGCTTCAAGGAGCATCTGGCCACTGGTGGCAACGATGATCCGTTCGGCCTTGAGATCGATCTGCGTCCGTTCTACCGCGAGCAGCAGACGTTGACCGAGGAGGGCTCGATTGGTCGTGGCGTCGAGTTCCTCAATCGACGCCTCTCCAGCCGCCTGTTCGATGAGCTGGGTAAGGGCGATCAGCGTCTCCTCGGCTTTCTGCGGATGCACAGCTACCGCGGCCACCAGCTGATGCTGAACGATGCCATTAATAGCGTGGCCGAGCTGCGTAACGCCCTGCGTCAAGCGATGATTCCACTACGCCGCCGCCCCAGCCACACAGCTGTTGCTGAGCTCTCAGCGGACCTGCGCGGGTTCGGCTTCGAGCCCGGTTGGGGCCATGATGCCGCGCGCATCCGCGAGACCATGGGATTGCTGCTCGACATCCTTGAGGCGCCCTCGCCACAGTCGCTGGAGAGTTTCCTGAGCCGGGTGCCGATGATCTTTTCGATCGCGATCGTCTCGCCGCACGGTTGGTTCGGGCAGTCGAATGTGCTCGGGCGCCCGGATACCGGCGGCCAGGTCGTCTATATCCTGGATCAGGTGCGCGCGCTCGAGCGCGAGATGCATCAACGGCTGGCCGAGCAGGGGATCGATATCGAGCCACGTGTGGTGGTGCTGACTCGGCTCATTCCTGAGTCTGAAGGCACCATGTGCAACGAGCGGCTCGAGCCCATTGCTGGCACTCGCAACGCGGTGATCCTGCGCGTGCCGTTTCGCAACGCCGCCGGCGAGATCCTGCCGCATTGGGTCTCGCGCTTCCAACTCTGGCCCTACCTAGAGGACTATGCGCTGGACGCTGAGCGTGAGCTCTTGGCCGAGTTGGGCGGGCGGCCCGATCTGATCATCGGCAACTATTCAGACGGCAATCTGGTCGCCTCGCTGCTCTCGCAGCGGCTCGGCGTCAGCCAATGCAACATCGCCCATGCCTTGGAGAAGACCAAGTACCTGCTCTCGGACCTGTACTGGCGCGACAACGAGGAACGCTATCATTTCTCGGTCCAGTTCACCGCTGATCTGATCGCGATTAACAGCGCCGACTTTGTCATTACCAGCACCTATCAGGAGATTGCCGGTACTGACGACAGCATGGGCCAGTACGAGAGCTACACCAGCTTCACCATGCCAGGGTTGTATCGGGTGGTCTCCGGGGTCGATGTCTATGATCCCAAGTTCAACATCGTCTCGCCGGGCGCGGATGAGGATATCTACTTCCCCTACACCGATGGCGAACGACGCTTGGTGCATCTGCAGGATGAGATCGACGCGCTCATCTTTGGTGGCCCGCGTGAAGGGGAGTCGCGCGGCAGGCTGGCCGATCGCGAGCGGCCGCTGTTGTTCACCATGGCGCGTTTAGACCGGATCAAGAACATCACCGGACTCGTCGATTGGTTCGGCAACAGCCAAGCGCTGCGCGAGCAGGCGAACCTGGTGGTCGTGGGTGGTCATGTCGACCCAGGCCAGTCCGGCGACGACGAGGAACGCGAGCAGATCGAGGCCATGCATCGCCTGTTCGACCATCACGGCCTGGATGGGCAGTTGCGCTGGCTGGGGATTCATCTCGAGAAGTCGCTGGCTGGCGAACTCTATCGCAGCATTGCAGACCGCCGCGGCCTCTTTGTGCAGCCGGCGCTATTCGAGGCCTTCGGGCTGACGGTGATCGAGGCGATGAGCTGCGGCTTGCCAGTGTTCGCGACCCGCTATGGCGGGCCGCTCGAGATCATCGAGGACGGGGTGTCAGGCTTTCACATCGATCCGAACCATGGCGAGGCCTCGGCGGCGCTGATCGCCGACTTCTTGCGCCGCTGCGCCGAGGACAGCGATCAGTGGCTCGCATTGTCCAACGGCGCCCTGGCACGGGTCGAGGAGCGCTACACCTGGCGCCGCTATGCCGAGCGCATGATGACGCTATCGCGGGTCTACGGCTTTTGGAAATATGTCAGCAACCTGGAGCGCACCGAGACCACGCGCTATCTGGAGATGTTCTACGGCCTGCAGTACCGACCGCTAGCGCGCTCGATGCGCTTATAGGGGGGCAAGCCATTATCCTATAAACCGCAGATAACGCAGATTTTCACAGATTAAAATAATATAAAACAAGGTCTTAGCAGGTTTAGCAAGGCCGCCCATCAGGTGAAGCAATGAACGGCTGCAATGTATTGAAATCTCTGCGTTAATCTGCGGTTAAATGCTCTTTTTAGGATTATGATCAAGTCATCGTCATGATGCTCAACTCTCCCGTCCTCTCGGACGGTTTCTCGCGGAGGATTCAATGATTAACGCATATCGATGCGGCTCATGGCTCGGGCTTGCAGGCCAGCCCCGGGCTGTGTCCGCTGACTTACTGGTGCCCACAGAAATGTTCACACGCCTGTGGGGATGCCGATTTAGGCGCCTGCCTTCTAGACGCTTGTCTTTTAGACATTGGTCCATAAAGGCGCCCCTGGTCCTTGGCTTATTGGCTTCCGGCGCAACCCTCCAAGCCAGCGAAGGCTTTGAGTCGGAGCGGCTTGATCTAATCTGCATCGAGCAACCGATGCGGGTGGTCGCCTTTGGTGCGCCGGGCGAACTAAGCTACGACGAGCAGGCACCCAAGGAATCCGACCCTATTGATGTACTGGTCACCAAGAGCAGGCCGGGTGAGGATTTCAACTACGACTTTGCCAGCATTCAGAGCAGCGCTGACGATCTCGAGACCGAGGAGGCGATCTGGCTCACCGGCAAGCAGGTCGAAGCCCAGCAGGGGCGTTTCAAGATCAATTTCGAGAACCTGATGATGACCCTGACCGAGATCGACCCGGACGGCAGCGCGCGTTTCCGGCGTTTCGACTGCAAGGAGCGGGACAGTGAGCAGAACGCCGCAGACCAGGAGTAGTCGCGACAAAGACGAAGTCATCGACCCCAGTGTTCGCTGCGAAGACTGCAGCGCCTGTTGCTGCCGCAAGGAGGTCTTGTTGCTCGGCGATAACCGCGTGCCAAGTCATTTTGTGATCCTTGACGCCTGGGGCGCCGAGGTGATGGAGCGCCTTGACGATGGCTGGTGTGCTGCGCTTGACCGCCAGCACCTACAATGCTTGATCTATGCATCACGCCCGCAGCTCTGTCGGGATGTCGCGATGGGCGGCGCCGAATGCCTAGCAGCGCGCTCCGAGCCTGAGACCGGCTAGACAAGGGTGCGGTCGCGGCGGTACGCGGCTAGGCGAGTGTGCGAGGGATCATGCAGCCAGTTTAGCCGAGGTTGCATGGATTCTAAGTTCAACTTACAAATGGTGAGTCTATTTCCCCGCCGGATACCAGCGCGGCGTATAGACCCAGCGCCGGCCGGTGGCGGTTTGGATGATGCGGGTCTGCGAGGAGCCGATGATGATGACCGTGCGCATATCGACCTGTGCGGGATCGACCTCGGCGAGCGTCGTGACAAAGACCTGCTCGTCGGCGCGACCGATCGACCGGCCCAAGATCACTGGGGTCTCGGGCGCGCGATGCTCACGCAGTAGCGCCAGGGCCTCGCTGAACTGATGTGGCCGAGCGCGCGAGCTCGGGTTGTAGAGCGCGATCACCAGATCGGCCTCGGCGGCCAGCTGCAACCGGCGCGCGATCACCGACCACGGCTTGAGGTTGTCCGACAGCGACAGGGTGCAGAAGTCGTGCCCGAGCGGGGCGCCAATCCGCGCTGCGGCGGCCTGGGCTGCGGAGATGCCCGGGATGATTTGTAGATCGACCGAATCCCAAGCCGGGTCTTTGGCCTGCTCCAGCGCCTCCATTACCGCCGTCGCCATCGCGAAGACGCCCGGATCACCGGAAGAGACGATGACAACGCGGCGGCCGGTTGCGGCGAGCTGGAAGGCGTGGCGAGCGCGTTCCAGCTCAACCCGGTTGTCGGAGTCCTGGACCCTTTGATCGTCGCGGAATGGACCCGCGAGCTGGATATAGGTGCGATATCCGATGACGTCCTCGGCCTCGTTCAGCGCCGCTTTTGCGGCTGGGGCGAGTAGGGCGGGGTCACCAGGACCGAGTCCGATCACACGCAGCCAGCCTCCCGAGTTGGGCTTCACGCTGTGTTGCTGCTCAAGTTGCATGAGTTCGGTCAGGTTGCATGCTGTTGGTCAATCGTTCGTGCGGATGTTCAGCTGGGCGCTGATCCACGCACCACAGAGCACCGATCCTGGGCGTGGCTGGAATGTCCTGCGCTGCCTGCTCATGCGGCTTGCCAGCGCTCTCCTGGTACCAAGATCATCGAGAAATAGGGCACCTGCGCGGGGTCGACCTCGGCAAGTGGGCGAATCTGCTCGTTGGTCATGGTCGCGCGCTCGACATAGAGCGCTCGATCACCCAGCCCAAGCGCCATGATGACCCGCCGCACCTTCTCGAAGTGGCTGCCGAGCTTCATGATGGCGGCTGCCTGGGCGTTGGCGAGCATCCGTTCTAAATCCGCCTCGGGTAGGGTGCCGGCCAGCACCAGCAGGGTCTGATCACGGTAGACCAGCGGCGTCTGTAGCGCCGAGGCACTGGCGACGACCGAGCAGACGCCGGGCACGACCTCGGTCTCGAAGCGGTCGGCGAGGCGGTCATGCAGGTACATGAAGGAGCCATAGAACAGCGGATCACCCTCGCAGAGCGCGGCAACATCGCGCCCAGCGCGGAGATGCTCGGCGACGCGCTCGGCGGAGGCATCGTAGAAGGCGCGCATGGTGCCTTCGTAGTCGAACGGCGGCGGGGGCGGGCGGCCGGTGACCGGATAGATCAGCGGTAGGCGCTGCTGATCGTCGCGCAGCCAGGACTCTACACTGGTCAGCGCATTGCCGCGCTTGCGCGGACCGGCATAGTAGGCGATGACCTCGGACTCGCGCAGTCGCCGCAGCGCCTTGACGGTGATCAGCTCTGGATCGCCCGGGCCGACCCCGAGCCCGAACAGCCGCCCTGGCTTCGCCGGGTCTCTCGGCTCAATCTGCCTGACTGAATCGGTGCCGGTGCGCAGATCGATGCCTTGGCCTCGCTCAACAGGTGTGCCTGGTTCAGTACCTGCGGTGCCTAGCTCAGTACCTGCGGTGCCTGGCTCAATACCCGTGGTGTCTGGTTCGATACCTGAGGTGCTTGGTTCAGTCCCTGCGATGGGGTCGATGGGCACCATCAATGATCCTGCCCCAGTGCGTTGACGGCTGCTGCGGCCATGGCGCTGCCGCCACGTCGACCGCGCAGGGTGACGAACGGCACCCCGCGGCTGTCTGCAGCAAGCGCCGCCTTGGATTCAGCCGCGCCGACGAAGCCGACCGGGAAGCCGAGGACCAGGGCCGGCTTGTCAGCGCCCTCATCAAGCAACTCGAGCAGCCGGAACAGCGCCGTGGGGGCATTGCCGATCACCACCAGCGCGCCTTCAAGCCGTGGGCGCCATAGCTCGAGCGCTGCAGCGGTGCGGGTGTTGCCGATCTGCTTGGCCAGTGCCGGGACCTGCGGGTCGGAGAGCGTGCAGATCACCGCATTATCGGCCGGCAGCCGGGCGCGGGTGATGCCCTCGGCCGACATGCGCCCATCGCAGAAGATCGGCGCGCCGGCGGCAAGCGCCTCGCGTCCAGCTGTGCCGGCACCCGGCGAGAAGCGCAGATCATCGATCACATCCGGCATGCCGCAGGCATGGGCGACGCGCACCGCCAGTGCCTCGAGATCAGGCGGGATGCGGCTGAGATCGGCCTCGCGGCGGATGATGGCGAAGGATTCGCGGTAGATGGCGTGGGCGTCGCGGTGATAGTCGTACATCATGGGCAGCTGGCTGCGGCCGGCGAACAGGACGAAGCGGCACCTGCTGCAAGGCCAAACCAACAAGCTTAACCCGAGCCCGTCGCTAGGGCTAGGTGCGCGATCAGCGGATGGGTTCAGTCAGTGCGATAATCCTCTGCTTGTGGCCCTGGGTCAGACTCGGGAGCCGTTACACTTTGGAGTTTGATCGATGAAGAATGCTTTCTTACTGACTGTTGTCTTGGTCTTGGCGTTGACGAGCTTGTCCTGGAATGCCCAGGCCGAGGAGTCCAAAGGCGGGCTGTTCGTCAACCTGACCACCGATGACACTTGGGCGGCGGCCAAGGCGATCCAGTTCGCGCATGAGCGGGTCTTGAAGCGCGGCCATACGCCGGTGGCGATCTGGCTCAACGTCCGTGGCATCTACCTGGCCGACAAGAAGCGGCCATCCCATATCCACGGGCTGTTGAAAGAGCAGGGCAGGTCGATTCAGGACATGCTGCAGGCGTTCGCGAAGGACGGAGGGCTGGTCATCGCCTGTGCCGCCTGCTCCAAGGCGGCAGGCCTCACCGAGGACGACTTCATCGACGGCGTTCAGATGGGGAATCCGGACCTGGTGCTCGGGATCTTGTTCGATCCGGCGGTGAAGACGCTGTCTTGGTGAGAACCGACCCTCCGGGTCGCGCACCAGCTCGAAAGATCCTCGGCGGGCATCGGGCGGGCGATCGCATAGCCTTGGCCGAGGCTGCAGCCAAGCTGCAGCAGCCGTTCGCTGTGGGCGGCGGTTTCCACGCCCTCGGCCAGCACCTGACGCTGGAACGCGGCGGCCAGACTGATGATGCCCTCGAGAATCGCCAGATCATCGGGGTCATCCAGCATATCGCGCACGAAGCTCTGATCGATCTTGATGGTTTCGACCGGCAGGCGTTTCAGATAGCTGAGCGAGGAGTAGCCGGTGCCAAAGTCGTCCAGCGCCAAGGACAGGCCCAGTGCCTGCACGGCACGCAGGGTTTTGGTGACCGCGACGATATCCTCTAGGGCGCTGGTTTCCAGCACCTCCAATTCCAGATCGCTGGGGTGCGCCTGCGGATACCGCGCCAAGGCCGCGCGCAGTTTGGCGATGAAATCGGCCTGGGCTAGTTGCAGGGCATCGACATTGACGCTGACCGGTAGCACCAGGCCGGCGGCACGCCAGGCGCTGACTTGCGCCAGGGCCGCCTCGATCACCCAATCGCCCAGCGCCACGATCAGCGGATCATTGGCGATGAGCGGTAAAAACAGGCCGGGGGGTAAGACGCCGCGTTCGGGGTGTTGCCAGCGGATCAGCGCCTCGGCGCCGATCACCCTGCCGTCTCGCATATCCACCTTGGGCTGGTAGTAGAGGACGAATTCTTGCCGCGCGAGCGCGTGGCGAATGCATTCTCGGCCTTCATGACGCTCGCGCAATTGACGGTCATAGGCGTCGTCAAAGAGATGATAACGATTCTTACCGGTGAGTTTGGCCTGATACATGGCCTGATCGGCCTGGCGCAGCAATTGATCGGCATCGACCGGCTCGGTTTGGGGATACAGGCAGGCCCCAAGACTGGCCGAGACCTGTAGCTGCAGCCCCTGTTCATGGTGCGGTTCAGCGGCGGCCAGCAGCAGCTGTTGCAACAAGGGCAAGCTGGCCTCGAGAGGCGGAACATCCATGAACACCACGGCAAATTCATCGCCGCCTAGGCGCGCTAGGATGTCACCCTCGCGCAGCACCCCTGTCAGTCGCTTCGCGACGCCGACCAGCAACCGATCACCCGTCTCATGGCCATGGGTGTCATTGACGGCCTTAAAGCCATCCAGGTCCAGATAGACCACGGCCATGCGCTCGCCACGACGGCTGGTCTGCGCCATCGCTTGCCGTAAACGGTCGACCAACAATACGCGGTTGGGCAAGCCGGTGAGGCTGTCGAAGTGGGCAATCTGTTCCAACTGCTGCTGGTGTTGCTCCAGCATGCGGATCTTGTTGAGGGCCAGTTCCGTGAGTCCGGCGGCGGAGGTGATGAACCCCAGTTGATGTTCATCCGGCACCGGCTGGGGATTCAGCCAGTTGAACACCAGCAGGTGGTAGCCATCCTCGCGAAAGCTGAAGGGATACCAAAACAGGCTGCCAATGTGCATCTGGTCATGCAGGATGGTCGCTGAGCCATCCGCACTCAACCTCGGGTGGATGGCATCGGCATGGCTAACCAGCCAGGTGCGCTGTTGGCGCATGTAGGTCACCCCGCTCCTGAAGGTGGCCAGCGGATAGCGACCGATGGAGGAGGGCATGTTGGGATGCGCGGGATTCAGCCATTCATGCAGACCGATGATCAGTTGCTGCTTGAAATCGATGTCGTAGACCAGCGCTCGGTCCGCCTCCAGGGCCTCGCCGAGGTGTTGGCAGGTGGTGGCGAGGATCGACTCCACGCTGTACTCGGCGGCGATGGTCTGGGCGATGGCATCGATTGCCTGACGGTGCTTTTTCTGTGCCGAGATGTCCAAGAACACCGCAATGTAGCGTTGTATCCGACCCGCTGCATCGTAGACCGTACTGATGGTCAGCAGCTCGGCATACTCGGTGCCATTTTGGCGCCGGTTCCAGATCTCGCCGCTCCAGCGTCCCTGCGTCTGCAGGATCTGCCACATCTGCTGGTAGAAGGCCTTGGGGTGTCGACCGGAATTCAGCAGGTGCGGATTGCGCCCGACGACGTCTTCGCGCTGGTAGCCGGTGATGCGGGTAAAGGCCGCATTCACATCGATGATCTTGGCCTCGGCATCGGTGATGACGATGCCTTCATGGGTGTGCTCGAAGACACTGGCGGCCAGTTGTAGGCGGGCTTCGGCCTGTTTGCGCTCGTGGATATCCTCAAACAGGGTGACGGCACCCGCGAAGCTGCCGTTTTGCATCAGGGGTCGGGCGACCACCAAAACCTCGAAGCAGTCGCCATCAGCGCGCCGAAAGCGGGTTTCGTCGCGATATTCCTGCCCGGCGCGTAACGTCTGGATGATTGGGCAGGGTGGCGCTATGCCCTCGGCAGCCGTGCCAGCGCATTCCTTGTGCTCGTGCTGGTGAAACAGCTCATGCGGTGACTGGCCGGCGAGCTCCGCTTCGCTGTAACCGAGCAGATCCTGGGCATAGGGATTGGCGGTGACAATCCGGTGCTCGTCATCGGTCAGGTACAGCCCCTGACCCAGGGTGTCGGCAATCACCTTGAGGCGATGCCGCTCGCTGAGCTTTTCGTCAAGCGCGCAGAGCAGGAAAAACAGCACCAGGGCTACGGCCAGCAACGCCAACCAGGTGCCGATGACACGTACCATCAGCGCCTGATCCAGCGCCGATAAGCCCGGCTCGGCCACATACGCGACGAGCATGCCGACCTCGGCCTCACCGGGGTCGCGCACCGGCATTGCGAGCACCGCGTAATGGAGATGATCAGCGCGCAGTCGAAACGCCTGTGGCTGGCCTTCCTGCAGCCGCTCGATCAGCGCCGGGCGCTCGCCGAGGCGCGCGATCAGTGGCTCGATCGCCGCCGGCAGCGGTGGCGGTGAATCCGCCCGCAGGCGGTGTGGGTCTTCGATCAGGAAGGCCGCCGACGCCGGCCAGGGGGCGTACAGGCCCTGCTGCTCATCGAAGAGGATGTCGCGCTGGCGTTGCTGATGCAGCAGCAACTGGAATGCATGCCGCGGCATCAGCGCCTGCAACTCTTCGAGTAGGGTCTTGAACGGCAGGCTGAACTCGACGCTGCCCAAATGCTGGCCCTGTTCATCGATGATCGGAAACAGGCTGCGGTAGCCGGACACCACGCGCCCGACTTCAAAGCCAAACACCGGCTCGAGCTCGGTATTGACAAGGCGAATCGATGCGCGCACGGCCAGCAGGTTGTCGCCGAAACGCGCGGGATGATGAAAGCGCAGAAAGCTGTCGCCATTGGGGCGGTGGAAGTGGAACTGGCGCAGACCGCGCTCGACCATGCGCGCATAGGCTGGGCTTAGATGCCGGAACAGCTGCAGGCGTGCCGCATCGATCTGAGCGGGGTCTTGCGCGGCCTGTAGCAAGGCGATGGTGCGTGGCTGCTCGACATATTCCTCGAAATAGGTCACTACCGTATTGCGCTGCAGGGCTTGTATCGCCTGCCAGCTGATTGCCAGCGTCGACAGATTGCGCTCCAACAGCGCCTGCACGGCCTTGTCATGCTCAACCCAGAAAACGCCCAGCGCCATGAGGGCCGTGAGTAGCCAGGCTGCGGCCAGCGCCCACCCCCAGCGCCGGCGGTGCAGCACGGACGGGGGGTGAGTGTGCATGCTCAAACCAGAGCGGCCCTCAAACGGTATGGGGGGCATCGGCACGCGCGGGTTCCGAGCGATGTTCGAGTTCAAGCGCATTGATCGCCGGCGAGGTGGTCGCCCCCGCGAACAGGCACCAGGCATTGCGCCCCTTCAGCTTGGCCTGGTACATGGCTTGATCGGCCTGATGTAGGAGTTGATCGACATCCTGCTCGAGCGGCTGCGGATAGAGGGTTAGCCCGATGCTGCCGCTCAGCCTCAGGTTGATCTGTGCCTGCAGTTGCACCGGCGCCGAGAGCGCCTCGAGCAAGCGCTCGACCAGCACCTGCGCATCGGATGCGTCCGCCAAATCGCAGAGCACAGCGACGAACTCATCACCACCTAAGCGCGCCAGCGTATCCACGCCGCGCAGACAGTCGCGCATGCGCCGCGCCAGGGTGATCAGCAACTGATCGCCGATGGCATGACCGTATTCATCATTGACCGGCTTGAACTCATCCAGATCGATGAACGCCACCGCAAGCCGGTAACCACTGCGCCGCGAGCGCGCCATCGCCTGCTCCAGCCGGTCGCTCAGCAAGACTCGATTGGGCAGGCCGGTGAGGGCGTCATAGTGTGCGCTTCGCTGCAACTGGTGCTGGACTTCTTTTTGTGCGCTGATGTCCGACAGCACCACAATCCCGGCGCTGATGCGGCCGTCGTCATCCTTGATTGGCGCCGCGGAGAGACTGACCCAGCGCTGGCGGCCATCGACGCCAACCAGGATGGCCTCTTCACCCGTGACGGTTTCACCCTGGTTCATGGCGCGCGTCAGCGGCCGCTCTTGCACCAACATGGGCTGACCATCCGGGTGCAGCACCTGCCAATCCGCGTCATGATTGGACAACCCGAGGACGCTTGGACCCGAGAGGCGGTTGGGCTCGATCGCCAGCAGCTCGAGGGCTGGACGATTGGCGAAACGAATCCGTTGCTCCGGCGCCTCGGCGATCAGAATCCCCGAGGGAGAGCTCTCCAGTGCCGCCTGCAGCAGGCGTGTCGTTTGCCTGACAGCGAGCTCGGCGCGCTTGCGCGCAGTGATATCGAGATGGGTGCCGACGATCCACTCTGGCTGACCGTCCGGGGTCCGGGTGATGACGCGTCCCCGATCCAGCACGCAGATCCAGTCACCCGAGCGATGACGCACGCGTACCTCGGCCTCGTAGTGATCGGTCTCACCGGCGAAGTGGCGTGCAAGCGCCGCCTGGGATTCGGCCAAATCCTCGGGGTGAGAGAGCCTGAGCCAGGTGTCGATCGAGACCGGCTCCAATTCTTCCAAACGGTAGCCGATGATCTCGGCCCAACGTTCATTGAAGCGCGTCTCGCCGGTCTGCAGGTTCCATTCCCAGGTGCCCACGCCCGTGCCCCAAATAATATTGGCCAGCCGCTGACGACTCTCGGCCAGCGCGCACTCGGCTTGTTTGCGCTCGCCGATGTCCTCGAACAGGGTCACCGCCCCGACATATTGGTCTTCCCGCAGCAGCGGTCGGCTGACGACGAACACATCGAGCAGTTGCCCATCGGCGCGCCGAAAACGGGTCTCCGCACGATACTCGCGGCCCGCACGCACGGTGGCCAGGATCGGACAGCTCGTATCCGACTCGAAGGCATTCCCTTGATGCCGATGAAACAGATCATGGGCGGAGGCACCAAGCAAGGCTGACTCGGGATAGTCCAGCAGGGCGCGGCCATGGGGGTTCATGCGGATGATCCGCGCCTTGGCATCGGTCAGATAGAGGCCCTGCCCCAGGGTATCGGTAATGACTTGCAGCCGATTGCGCTCGCTGAGCCGTTGATCCAGTACCCACAGCAGCCAGAGCAGAATGAGGGAGAGCACGGCCAGCACGACCCCGACCAGGATCAGGCGCAGTTGAAAGGCCTGATCCAGCGCGGTCAGGCCGGGCTCATCGACATAGGCGAGCAGCAGGCCGATCTGCTCACCCGCTGGATCGATGATCGGCGTTTGCAGTACCGCATAGTCCCGGCCAGCGGCCTGCAGGCGGAAGGCCTGCTCGGTGCCTTGATGCAGGTGCGTGAGCAGCGCGGGATGCTCCCCCAGCGACTTGATCACCTGCGGGATGGGGTCTGGCAGCGGCGCTGGTGAATCCGATCGCAGGCGATGTGGGTCTTCGACCAAGAACCGCTCCGAGGCCGGCCAGGCCTCGTAGAGACTTTGCTGCTCATCGAATAGAATCCTGCGCTGACGTTGCGCGAGCAGCAGCAGTTGAAAGGAAACCTGGGGCATCAGGGCCTGCAACTCGTCCATCAAGACTTTAAACGGCAGGCTGAGCTCGACACTGCCAAGATGACTGCCCTGCGCATCGATAATCGGAAACAGGCTCCGGTAGCCCGAGACCACGCGCCCGACCTCGAAGCCGAACACGGACTCGAGCTCGGTATTGGCCCGCTGGATCGAAGCGCGCACAGCCAGTAGATTGTCGCCGAAGCGGGCCGGATGATGGAAGCGCAGAAAACTGTCGCCGTTGGGTCGGTGGAAGTGGAACTGACGCACACCACGCTCAACCAAGCGTGCGTAGGCCGGGCTCAGGTGTCGGAACAGGTGCAGTCGGGCAAGGTCGGTTTGCTCCGGATCTTGTGCGGCCTGCAGTAATGCGAGTGTGCGGGGATCATCGCGCACATACTCCTCAAAATAGGTGACGACGCTATTGCGCTGCAGTAGCTGGGTCGCTCTCCAACTGACCGAGAGGGTCAACAGATCGCGCTCGAGCAGGGTCTGCGCGGCGCGATTCCGATCATTAGTCAGCAAGGCCCAGGATAACCAGGCGATCGGCACCACTAGGGTCAGCATCAGCGCTAGTGCCAGGAGGCGGCGCTGGGCCATCTCCGATGGCTGAAGCCCAAGAGGCATCAGTACAGAACCTGATCGAGCCAGTCAGCAGCCAATGCGCGCATGGCCTCAATACGCTCGAAGGGACCGCGCTCGAAGGCCGCGAAGCCATGGCGGCCATTCTGCAGGGTTGTGAGCGGGCCTTCGCCTTCGGTCAAGGCGAGTAGCGCCGCCTGCAACCCCTCGCGTTCCTCGTCGTCCAGGCGCTCGGTGTTGGCGACCAGGACGAAGCCGGGGACCGGCTCCGACGCCGCCAGCACCCGCAAGCCGAGTCCATGGAAGTCGCGCGCCACACTGTCCTTGACGCCGCCGAGTGTGAAGGTTTCGCGCAACACCGCCAGCGCCACCTCGTCATGACCACCCTGGTACGCGGCCTGAACGAAGGCCGGATCGATGCCGTGCTCGACGAGCAACCAGAAGCTGGCGGTGGGTCCGCAGGTGGATTCTTTGCGTGTCAGCGCCAGCGTTGGCGGCTGCTCGCGGCCGGCGATCTGGAACAGCGCCCGTAGGCCATCGACCGGGGCCACCAGCACACAGCGGTAATCGGTTCGCCCGTCCGCCTCACGGAAGGTCGCCACCGCCTGCAGGCCAGGCAATGACTCACGCGCCAACAGGAACGGCAAGGGGCCAAGCTCGGCGAGATCGACGTCGCCACTGGTGATGCCATCAAGCAGGGCGGCATGGTTGGGATAGAGCCGCATCTCGAGCGGGCGCTGCAGCAATCGCGCCAGCAGATCGACCAGCGGCTGATTGCGCGCTTGGGTCAGTGAGGCGTTTTCCAGTGGTAGCGGCGCGTAGACTAACGCTTGCTGGGTCGCCGGCTGGGTCGCAAGTCCGGATGATGGTGAGAGGGTGAAGCACAGCGCTGCGGCCACACTTGCAAACCGCGCCATCTGACGACGACCAGGCAGTCGCGGGCAAGATCGAAAAACCTGCATATCCTCACCACTCGGTTTACCAGCACCCTTCCAAATCCTGCGAAACCGGTCAAGCCAACCATTTGCAAAGCGGATGCAGGAGGCTTGCATGATGAGGCTCTCTGTCGACGAACGAATCAGGTAATCCTACTGGTATTTAGCCCTAGATCGCATAAAAGGGCAAGTAGTAATACTTGGTATAGGGCGGAAAAGCAACGATTGTTGCGTCGATGCTGCCCAGTGATTTGTGGTATATCATAACGCTTATGCCCTAAACCGCCTGCTGCTCAGAGACTGAGCCTGACGTACTCGCTCAGCCCCAACGCCAGCAACGCCGCAAGCGCGAACAGCAACGGCAGGATCGA
>NZ_JAYESN010000040.1:0-41041 GCF_034860625.1 Lamprobacter sp. | reverse complement strand
CGATTTCGACAGCTCAGCCAGCGCGCCAGATCCTGTGCAAATTTCGCCTCGGCGCTTGGAGCGCTTGCTCGATCAGCTTGCCGCGACGGCCTGAGGGGCCAAAAAGTGCCAAAGTCGAGCTGGTCGGCGATTTTCAGCCGGACCTTCATGTCGTTGGCGAAAAGCTGGCATGGGGTGCCGCGCAGTCGTGGCCGCAGGAAGGTGGCGAGGTTCAGCGTAATGAGACCATGCCGATCACTGGCGCCGGTCATGGCATAACGTTCGCCGCCGATATACTCGTGGCGACTGTCGGCGCCATCCTCGGCGGCGAGATAGTCGTCGACGCTGAGACGGTGGCTGTGGGCGAGGTTGGTCATCGGTGCCTGGACGACGGCGGCGGCTGGTCATGGAGACGAAAGCGGACATCCTCCAATAACCTCCGATTCGCCGCCAGCAAATCGGCGAGAAAGGCAACCAAAATGGTCTGAAAACCCATGCCGAGCAGCACGGAGGCGAGGATCAGCGACTGCACATGGCCCGCGCCGCTGCCCACCAGATAGAACCAGAGGAAGCGTAGGCCGATCAGAACGCCGAGGCCGAAGAGGATCGCGCCAATGCTGGCGAAGAAGCGAAACGGCCGGTAGATGACGAAGATGCGCACGATGGTGACGATGCTGCGCCAAACATAGCTGGGGATGCTGCGCAGCAGTCGCGAGGGGCGCAGGTCGGGATTGACGCGCACCGGCACTGTGGCGATGGCCATCTGGCGGTGGCCGGCCTGGACGATGGTCTCGAGGGTGTAGGTATAGTTGTTGAAGACGATCAGGCGTTGGGCGGCGCTGCGGCTGAGCGCGCGAAACCCGCTGGTGGCGTCGTCTACCTGGGTGCCGCTGGCGAGGCGCACGATGAGGCTGCCGAGGCGTTGCTTCAGCGGCGAGAAGTGGGCGATCTGTTCGATCGGCCGGCTGCCGATGACCAGCTCGGCGTTGCCTGCGAGCACCGGGGCGGTGAGGGCGGGGATGTCGCGGGCGTCGTATTGGTTGTCGGCGTCGGTGTTGACGATGACATCGGCGCCCTGATGCAGGCAGGCCGAGAGGCCGCTGCTGAAGGCGCGGGCGAGGCTGAGGTTGTGGCGGTGGCGCACAAGATGGTCGACGCCGTGGCGCTGTGCGACCTGCAGGGTCTGGTCGGTGCTGCCGTCGTCGATGATGAGCCATTCGACGCGCTCGAAGCCGGGTACCTGGCGCGGCAGGGCGTCGAGGCCGAGGCCGAGGGTGGCGGCCTCGTTGTAGCAGGGGATCTGGATGATGAGTTTCACCGGGTCCTGGGCTGAAAGCTCGCGTCGTTGCGGATCTTGATGGGCAGGCAACATTAGAACGCTCCAGAGCAGCGGCCAATCCTGGTCTGCTGGCGGACTTTTTGCTTTACGCGAAAGTTTTTCGCGCTATTCTCAGGCTACGCGAAACTCGAACTTGAGCCTATCCAGCCGAGGTACCCCCGCGATGCCTGATCTGCTCCAATCCGCCCTCGCCGCAATCCCCGAGGACTTTTTCCACCGACTCGAGGAGCGGATGTGCATCTGCACCGCAACCGCCTACGAGCAAGCCGTCCGTACGCCACCGGAGACCCCCTCGCATCGCATGCGCTTGGGCACCACGCGCTATTTCGAGCGCGGTGAGGCCTTTCGCCTCAGCGCCGAGGATGTTGGCATGCGCTACCGCTTCGAGCAGGTCAATACCCATGCCTTCGTGCTCGCCATGAGCGGTAACTTTTTGATCACGCACGCGAAGATCGATCACTGGGGTGATCCGATCGAACAGAAGGAGTACAAACAGACTCTAGCGCGCAACAATCCCCGCAACGGGGATCAGCTCGCGCTCTGGGATGATTGTGACCCGGATGCTGGTATCCTTGCCGTCATCCTCGTGCTCTATGCACGACCCGATACCCAGCAGGACGAAACCCTGCCGATGCGGCTCGGCTTCGGTATCCCCACCCGTGATCTCAAGGGTTGGCATCTGCTCAAAACACTTGATCAGCTCTACACGGCCTATGCCGAGCATGCCAGGCAACCGATCGATCGCGCTCGGCCAAGGCTCAAGCGTTATCAAGCGCGTGCCGATCAAGCCACTGGTCACTAAACTCATGTTCAGGAGGTCACGCGCATGGCTGCACGCACCCCAGGCTTTCAGCCACTCCAACTGACCCAAGCCCGGCTGGCCCGCGGACTCACACGCGTCGCGCTGGCCACTGCCGTCAAGCGCTCGGCACCCTCTGTCAGCAAATGGGAGTCGGGTCAGCAAACGCCTGACCCCGAGGCCCTCGAGGCCCTTGCACGCACCCTCAAGGTCCCGCGCGACTACTTTCTTAACCTGCCATTCGAGACGGGCGAACGTGCACGCTTCTTTCGCTCCATGGCCAATGCCACCAAGCGCTCGCGCGAGCGTATCCAACAGCATCTGCTCTGGCTGCAGCGCCTCAGTCATGATCTGCAGACCTGGGTCGATCTGCCGCCCCCGAACGTGCCGGATCTCGGCGGGGCGGATTTCCAGCAGTTGCAAGACAGCGAGATCGAGGATGCCGCCGCGCGTGTGCGCGAGCAGTGGGGGTTGTGGCGAGCGCCAGTTCCGGATCTGCTGCTGGTGATGGAGAATGCAGGCATCGTTGTCGGTCGCTGTTCGTTCTCGGCATCGTCCATTGATGGCGTTTCGCATTGGTCGCTGGCCGATGACCGGCCCTATGTGCTGCTCTCCTCGGACAAGCGCAACGCCGTGCGCTCCCGCTTCGATGCCGCTCACGAGCTTGGCCATCTGGTGCTGCACCGTCAGGTGGATCAAAGCGCGCTGACCCATCGCGATGAGTTCAAGGAGCTTGAGAACCAGGCGCACCGCTTCGCCAGTGCCTTCCTGATGCCTGCCGAGGGCTTCGTCAATGAGCTTCCCGAGGTCTCGCTCGAGGCCTTCCGCACGCTCAAACCCCGTTGGGGCGTGTCGATTGGGGCCATGATCTACCGCTGTAAAGATCTGGGATTAATCACCGAGGAGCACGCCGGACGCCTGTTCAAGTACATCAGCGCCCGCGGCTGGGTGCGCGCCGAGCCCGAGGACGAGCGCCTAGCGCTAGAGCAGCCACGCCTGATGGAGCGTTCCATTCGACTGCTGCTCACCCAGGGCGGCTACAGCGTCGAGCAATTGCTGGCTGAGCTGCGCCTGCATCCGAAGGACATCGAAGCACTGGCCGGACTGCCGGCGGGCTTGCTCAGCAACCGCCGCGAACAGGTGCAGCTGCTGCCGACGCCCAAGCTCAAGACAGGGGCGGTGCATGAGGCGCGCGCTGAGGTGGTCGCGTTTCCGGGACGGAAGACAGAGACAGCCGGCCAGCGAAACCGAGCATGACGCCAGTCCGTGCAGCCCGATCCTGGCGTGGTGCCTGTTCTTTATGATGAGCTTCCCAAGGCTGAAGGCAAAGCATCTGATGGATGCGGGCGAACAGGCAATCGGTACGCGGGGTGATGAGTGCGGTTTGAGCTTGGCATCGGTGCGTTGGCGCCACCTGCGTTTGGCTGTGCTGATTCCTTGCTTGGATGAAGCGGCATCGATTGGTCAGGTGGTGCGGGATTTTCGCGCGGTCTTGCCAGAAGCCGCTTTGGCGACATGCTGACCGGGTATCGGGTGTTGACGCGGCGCTTCGTGAAGTCGTTCCCCCTCTTCTGCACGGGTTTCGAGCTGGAGACGTACCTGAGCGTGCATGCGCTGCAGCTGCGGTTGCGGGTGGCGGAGGTGGCGACCCCCTACTCGGCGCGACCGCCTGGCTCACCGAGCAAGCTGCGGACCTTGAATGATGGTTGGCTGATCCTGCGCACGATTGGCTCGCTGGTGAAGGAAGAACGTCCGCTGATGTTCTTTACGATCCTGTTCGCGATGCTGGCGTCTGTTTCGATCCTGCTGTCGATTCCGGTTGTGATCGAGTTTCTAGAGACAGGATTGGTGCCGCGCTTTCCGACCGCGATCCTTTCAACAGGGATGATGTTGTTGGCGTTTCTGATGTTGATCAGTGGTCTCATCCTGGATTCGGTGGCCCAAGGCAGGCGTGAGATGAAACGCTTGCATTACCTGGCCCAACCGCCGTTATCGAGTGTGGTGGATGACGCCGACAACTAAGAGGAGGCAGCCTCGGAGCACGGCTTGCGAGGCGAGATGGGTCCGTTTGCGAGGCGAGATCGAGCCGTTAGCGAGGTTGATGGCCAAGCGCTGCATGCGCGACTAGGGCGCAGTTGTTGATACGCCTGTTGGTCGGCCGAGGTGGGCGGCTTTGGGCTCGAGCTGGGCGATGATGCGCTTGACGTAGGCTTGGGTCTCGGGGAAGGGCGGGATGCCGCCGTAACGGCGGACGGCGCCTTCGCCAGCGTTGTAGCCGGCAAGGGCAAGCTTGCGGTCGCCGTTGAAATGGTCCAGTAGCCAGCGCAGGTAGGCCATGCCACCGCGCATGTTCTGCACCGGGTCCCAGATATCCTGGACACCAAAGCGTTGGGCGGTTGCCGGAATCAGCTGCATGAGTCCGCGCGCGTCCTTGGGTGAGTGGGCGGTGGGGTCGAAATTGGACTCGGCCTGGATCAGGGCGAGCACCAGCTCGGGGTCGAGCTGGAAGTCGGGCGCGAGCTGGCGGACCAGGGCGATGATGTCGGCGCGGACGAGCTTGCGGACGTGGAAATCAGGCGCTGCCTGGAGTGGCGTCGGCGCGTCAGTGGCGGGCGCGCTGCCTGGCGGCGGGAGGCGGCGGTCGACGATCGCGTCGGTGAGCAAGCAGCGCGGCTGCTCGGTGACTGGGCGATCGAGCGCCCGGAGCCGGCGCAGTTGTGCTTCCGCTTGCGGATATCCAGCGGCCTGTGCACGCTGCAGCCAGGCCGCGGCCATGACCTCGTCGGTGGCGCCGAGGCGCCCGCTGGCGTAGAGCCAGCCAAGATGAAAACCGGCCTCGCCCAAGCCGAGATCGGCGGCCTGGCAATAGGCGTTGAGGGCTTGGTCGAGCTGCTGCGGGGCGCCGACACCATGCTCGAAGCGTTTGCCTTGCGCGATGAGTTGGCGCGCCTCGGCGGTCTCTTCAGCGGTGGCGGCGCGGACCAGTCCGGCGGCTGGAAGGGCGAGGCTCAGTGCGAGCCCGAGCAGCCCCATGAGTCGCCCGATGTGCTTAGTCGATAGGGTCACTGGGCTGTCTGAACGCTTGGCGCTTCGTCCTGATGCGCTGCTCCCTTAGCTCGGAGACGGCTGAGCAGTGTGGTCACAAAGTCCATCGATCACCTCGGCGTTTTTTTGTTCGTCTAGAGTAGTCTGGATGTCTGCTCTATATCAACGCGACGCGCGGCAGCCTTGTTGATCACAGCGGACCATAACGGGGTTCCGGTTGGTGCAGAAGACGCGATGGAGCTCTTGGTTGCTGCTGTTGTTGACCAGAGTGGCACCGCGGTCATGGAGGTCGCAGCCATTGGATGCTGCGGTGCGTTCGGCGTCATACGCCCAGAGACCGACCGGCGCCTTCTCGAGGCTGGGCTCGGCGATGACTGGCGCTTCGTATGCTGGTGGTGCTGGTGTTAGCACTTGCGCTCTTGCATGTCGGTCGGATATCGGTGGTGCAGTGGTGTTGGCCGCTGGTTGGCCAGGGTCAGACTGGCCGGAGCCGGATCTGGAACCAGGGCTAGTGCCAGGGCTAGTGCCAGAGCTGGAACTGGCCATGAATTGGTCCCAGCGCTGTTGCAGTGAGCGCAGCGCGCGTTGCAGATTGTCGCGGTAGCGTTGGGTGACGTCGTCTGACCAGGCGCGTTCGCTGTTGGGCCACCAGTGCTCTTTGGCGCTGGCGGAGACGAAGGTGCCGGTGGCGGTCTGCTCAAGCTGGGTGCGGATGCGCAGCAGGGTGGTCGGCGGCGGTGTGGCGCCTGGTGGCCCGTCGCTGGCAGGCTGATCGAGTTGGGTCTCGAACAGGATCGAGCGGGGGTCGCTGGTGACCAGCGTCCAGCCTTGAAGCAGTGCTGTATCCAGTGCGAGGGCCTTGACGCGCGCAGCACTGGCATAGGCGATGAAAATCCGCGGCTCGGGACTGGCGCCGACCGCTGTGATCGGAGCCCAGAGTGCGAGCGCCAGCGCGAGCGCGAGGAGGGGGGCGACGAGAAGGTCGACGAGCAGGCGCATGCTGTCCGCGGGCTGGCTTAGGCTTAGTTGAGCTCGCGGCAGATGCCGCCTGCGCATCGCAGCAGGAGGTTGGCGCTGCTGATGCATTGCACTTCGTAGAGCTCGAACGCGGTGGAGGTGTTGAGGAGCACGGCTCCGCGATCGCCCAGGGTACAACCGCGCTCGCGGGCTGAGGCCTCGGCGTAGAAGGTCCAGAGACCGCGGCGGGATTGGCCGTCGAGCACCAGCATCTCGTTGAGCTCGCTGGGACTGTCCGCAACGTCAGCGTCTGCAACGTCAACGCCCTGTGCCTCTCGCGGCTCGGCAGCGGCCATTTGCGATGGCGTGGGTGGCGCTGCTGGCGGAGCCGTTGGCAGTGGCTCTATTGGCAGCGGTGTCGGTGGTGCGGCGGGCATCGGCAGGGTGGTCGTCGCGGCCGCTGTGGTTGTTGGATCAACCTCGGCGCTGGCAGGCTCATGGGTGTCGCCAGCTGTGCTAGCCTCGGCGATGACGACCTGGTCTGGATCAGGCGGGAGCGGGATCTCTGAGGCGATGCGCGTTCGGTTCTCGAGCCAAGCGCTGGCTAGGGCATTGAGCGAGATCGTCAGTTGGTTTTCGTAATCGCGGCTGTAGTCGATGCGGCGCTCTTGCTCGGTGCCCGGATTAGCAACCACATAGGCGCTGAGGCTGACGATGACGTCGTTGCCGCGGTCTCGTAGCTGGGTCTCGACCTGGAGCTTGGGGCGGCTCAGCACGCCTTCTGGACTCAGCAACTGCGCCTGCGGGGAGTCGCTCGGGAGCTCGCGTTCTAGCAGAAAGTGTCGATCACCGGTCTCGGCGATCGTCCAGCCTTTGCTGCGAGCCATGCCCATGGCGAGCAACTGTGCCTCTTCGACCTGGCCGCCGGGTAGCAGCATTTCTGGGCCTGATGATCCTGATCCTTCAGGGCTACTGACCCGGGCCGGCTGCGAAGAGCAGCCGACCGCGAGCAAGGTCGCGCAGATGAGGCTAAAGAGGATGCGCAGCTTCACGTCAAGCTCCGGTTCCGAGATTGTTGATCTGTGACTGCGCTTGATGCTAGCACAGTGCGCCGAACGCGCAGGCGCTTGAACCTTGAGCCGAGGTGGACAACGCGGCCTGCCTTTGTGCACCATTGCTGAAGAGTTGGCTCGAACACGGGGAGTGAATGCGATGGCGAGTAGTGGGGTCAATAAGGTGATCTTGATCGGCAACCTCGGGGTCGATCCGGAGGTGCGTTATCTGCCGAACGGCAGCGCTGTCGCCAACCTGCGGATTGCCACCAGCGAGTCTTGGCGCGATAAGACCACCGGCGAGCCGCAGGAGCGAACCGAATGGCATCGTGTCTCCTTGTTCGGCAAGATCGCTGAGATCGCTGGTCAATACCTGCGCAAGGGCTCCAAGGTCTACATCGAGGGCAAGTTGCGCACGCGCAAGTGGCAGGGGCAGGACGGACAAGATCGTTATACGACGGAGATCGTGGTCGACATCAGCGGTTCGATGCAGATGTTGGATAGCCGAGGTAGCGGCGGAAGTGGGGCCGCGGCTGGTCCTGCTCCTGGCGGTGCTGCTGGTGCGGGAGCGAGCAACGATACGGGGGGCTATGCCCGCCCCATGGGCTCAGGTGCGCCCGAGACGATGCAGGATCAGGGTCGTCCCTCGAGCTCAGGGCCGACCGGATCAGACACCGATTTCGATGATGACATCCCGTTCTAGAGAGCCAATTTCACCATGATGGATACCCCACGCATCCTGCTGATCGGCTCTGATGGTCAAGTTGGCTGGGAGCTGCGTCGCACGCTGGCCCCTGTCGGGCAAGTGATTGCCGCTTCAGTCTCTGGTCATGACGGGCCTTGCGTCGACCTGACCGAGCCCGCTTCGGTACGGCGACTGTTCAATGAAACCGCTCCGGACGCCGTCGTCAACGCTGCCGCTTACACGGCTGTCGACAAGGCTGAAAGCCAGCCTGAGTTGGCTCAGGCGATCAACGGCGATGCCTTAACGCTGATCGCCGAGCTGTGCACGGCGCCGCGCATCCCGGTGATCCATTACTCGACCGATTTCGTCTTCTCTGGCATTACTGATCATCCCTATCGTGAGGATGATCCTGCCGAGCCCCGCAACGTCTATGGGCGCACCAAGCTTGCTGGCGAGCATGCGTTGCTCGAATCCGGTGCGCCCGCGCTGGTCTTTCGCACAGCTTGGGTCTACGGTGTTCGGGGCAGCAATTTCCTGTTGACCATGCTCAACCTCTTCCGAGAGCGGGCTGAGCTGCGGATCATCGACGACCAGATCGGAACGCCGACTTGGAGCCGAATGCTGGCGGAGGCGACTGCGCAGATCGCCTATCGCGTCTTCCATGGCGGCCTCGATATCGAAGCCGTCAAAGGGCTTTACCATCTGACCGGGGCGGGTGCGACCTCTTGGTTTGGATTCGCCGAGGCGATCCGCGAGGCGACCGGCAGTAATTGTCGGCTGCTGCCGATACCGACCAGCGAATATCCCGCTCCCGCGCAGCGTCCGGCCTACTCTGTGCTCGATACCGGACGTTTCCGCAAGACCTTTGGACTCGCGCTTCCCGACTGGCGTCAATCCTTGGCGCTCTGTCTTGCGGATCTGCGTGAGCAACGCTAGCCCGCGGCCATTATTTTTCAGGTAATTAACCGAGGATTCCTTGCACCATGACCACCAGCCATGACGGCGCTTCGAGAACCAGCAACGCCAAGCTCTTAAACTGGGTCGATGAGATGGCCAAACTCTGCAAGCCGGATCGCATCTACTGGTGCGACGGCCGTCAGGAGGAATATGACCGGCTGTGTGAGGAGATGGTGCAGACCGGGGCCTACATCCGGTTGAGCCCTGAGAAACGCCCGAACAGCTACCTTGCGCGCTCGCATCCAAGCGACGTTGCTCGCGTTGAGGATCGGACCTTCATCTGCTCGGAGCGAAAGGAGGATGCCGGGCCGACTAACAACTGGATGGACCCGGCGCAGATGCGAGCGATCCTGCGTGAGCGCTTCGATGGCTGCATGCAAGGGCGCACGCTGTATGTGATCCCGTTTAGCATGGGGCCGATTGGCTCGCCGATCGCTCAAATTGGCGTCGAGATCACGGATTCGCCTTACGTGGTCACCAACCAGCGCATCATGACCCGGATGGGACAGGCGGCTCTGGATGCGCTGGGGGCAGAGGGTGATTTCGTCCCTTGCATGCACTCGGTCGGGGCGCCATTGGCCCCTGGGGAACAGGATGTGCCCTGGCCTTGTGCAACCAATGTTGATGATAAGTACATCAGCCATTTCCCAGAGACCCGGGAGATCTGGTCGTTCGGCAGTGGTTACGGCGGTAATGCCTTGCTCGGCAAGAAGTGCTTTGCGCTGCGCATCGCCTCGGTGATGGCCCGCGATGAGGGTTGGCTTGCCGAGCACATGTTGATCTTGGGGGTGAAGTCACCTGAGGGCAGCAAGCATTATGTCGCCGGCGCCTTTCCCAGTGCCTGTGGCAAGACCAATTTCGCCATGCTGATTCCACCGAAAGGCTTCGAGGGCTGGGAGGTGACGACGGTCGGCGACGATATCGCCTGGATCAAGCCGAACCCCGAGGATGGCCGCTTCTACGCAATCAACCCCGAGTATGGCTTCTTCGGCGTCGCCCCCGGCACCAACGAAAGCTCGAATCCGAACGCCATCGCCTCGCTGCGTAGCAATGCGATCTTTACCAATACCGCACTGACCGATGATGGCGATGTCTGGTGGGAGGGGCTGACCAAGGAGCCGCCGGAGCATCTGATCGATTGGCAGGGCAACGATTGGAATCCAGGCTGCGGTCGGCCGGCAGCGCATCCGAACTCGCGCTTCACGGCGCTGGCCAGTCAGTGTCCGTCGATCGATCCAGATTGGGAGCACCCTGAGGGTGTGCCGATCAGCGCCTTTCTGTTTGGCGGACGTGTCAGTAAAAACTTCCCGCTCGCGTTTCAGAGCTATAACTGGGAGCACGGCGTCTACATGGCCGCGACCATGGGCTCGGAGGGCACTGCGGCCTCGATTGGCCAGGCCAACATGCGCCGTGATCCAATGGCGATGCTGCCGTTCTGCGGCTATAACATGGCCGAGTACTGGAAGCATTGGCTACGCATTGGTCGCAAGAACGTCGCCACGCCGCCGCGCATCTTCCGCGTCAACTGGTTCCGCAAGGATGCGCATGGTAAGTTCATCTGGCCCGGCTTTGGCGACAACATGCGCGTGCTCAAGTGGGTGATCGACCGGGTTGATGGCAATGCCTCGGCGATTGAAAGCCCGCTCGGCTGGCTGCCCGGCTGGGACGATCTGACCTGGGAAGGACTGGATTTCACCCCCGAGCAGTTCTTCGACATCATGAATATCGACAAAGAGGTTGCGCGCCAGGAAACGGTGGAACAGGACGAGCTATTCACGCGCTTTGGCGATCACCTGCCGCGCGAGATGGAGCTCGAGCGCGAATTGCAGTTGGCGCGGCTCTATCATTCCCCGGATGTCTGGGATCTGGCGCGCGCGGTGGCGCGCTGAGCATCGCAGGCTCACGACCGCTGGGCTGATACCACTGGGCTGACAACGCCGAGCTGACAACCGCTGGGCTGATACCACTGGGCTGACAACGCCGAGCTGACAACCGCTGGGCTGATACCACTGGGCTGACAACGCCGAGCTGACAACACTGATTGCATCATCAGGCTCCATCACAAGGCAAGATAAAAACCGATGAAGAATCAATTTCCTGGCTTGACCTCGGCAGAGGTTAATGCGTCACGTGCGAAATGGGGTCGCAATGCGCTGACCCCGCAGGAGACGGAAGGCTTTTGGGACAAGCTCAAGGGGAATTTCGAGGACCCGACCATCATCGTGCTGATGGTCGCCTTGGTGATGATTACCGCGCTGGCACTGTTCGGCTATGCCGAGTGGTACGAAGGGGTTGGTATCGCCATCGCGGTGCTGATCGCGGTGGGCGTGGCGACCTGGTCGGAATACAAGAACGAGGGCGCCTTTCAGCAATTGCTGACCGATGCTTCGCAGATCCAGGTCAAGGTCTTCCGCGATGGCTCGAGTCTGGAGATCCCGATCGATGACCTGGTCGTCGGGGATATGGTGCTGTTGCAGCCGGGTGATAAGGTGCCCGCCGATGGCATCGTCCTCGCCGGTGAGCTGACCGTTGATCAGGCCTCGATGACCGGCGAGTCCGAGCCGGTCAACAAGAGCGCTGTGCCCAGTCGCGAGGCCGCTGCCGAGGTGGCCGATCTGCATGATCCGCATTGGGTCTTTCGCGGCTCGGTGATCGAGGACGGCGAGGCCGTGGTCGAGCTGGCCGCCGTGGGCGACAAAACCTTCTATGGGCGCCTGGCCCAAGAGATGAGCAGCGAGGCGCGCGAGACCCCGCTGCAGGCGAAATTGTCCGTGCTTGCCGGTCAGATCGGCAAGTTCGGCCTGTTCGGCGGTATCGCCATCGCGTTTGCCTTCATGGGCCAGAAGCTGTTCATGGAGCGCGGTTTGACGCTCGCGACGATTGGCCCCTTCCTGGCCGATTGGGCGAATTGGGGCGCCTTGGTGAGCGATTTCGTCACCGCGATCATCCTCGCTGCGGTGATCATCGTCGTCGCCGTGCCCGAGGGGCTGCCGATGATGGTCGCGATCGTGTTGTCGATCAACATGCGCAAGCTGCTGCAGGATCGGGTGCTGGTGCGCAAACTGCTCGGCATCGAAGCCGCTGGCAGCCTCAATGTGCTGTTTACCGATAAGACCGGCACGCTCACGCGCGGTCATCTGCAGGTTTCGACGGTGGTGCTCGGTGATGCTCAGCAGTGGTCGGATTTCGCGACGCTGCCAGAGCCGATCCGCGCCACGGTTGGCACCTCGATCCGGCTCAATACCATGGCCGTGATCGATGTCAGCCATCCCGAGGCGGTGAATATCATCGGCGCGGATCGCACCGAGCAGGCCTTGCTGCGCTTTGTCGAGCCGGTGCTGCGCGAGCCGGACCCGGCCTCCGTGGTCGATATGATCGCCTTCAGCACCGCGCGGAAGTTCTCGGCGGTGCAGCTCGAAGGCGGGCCGGCGACCACCCTGATCAAGGGCGCCCCGGAGATCATTCTGGCCCGCTGCACGCAGATGCTCGATGCCGATGGTCAGCCGCAGCCGCTGACGCCAGCCGCGCTGGAGCCGACCCTGAACGCGCTGGCCGAGCGCTCGATGCGCTTGCTCGCGCTGGCCGTCTCGGATGCGCCGATCGGCGAGCATAAGGCGCTGCCCGAGCAGATGACGCTGGTGGCGGTGGTCGGCCTGCGCGATGAGCTGCGGCCCGAATCCCGCGCTGCGGTGCGCACCGCCCGCGACGCTGGGGTACATGTGGTCATGGTCACGGGTGACCGCCACGAGACCGCGTGCGCGATCGCCACCGATGTCGGACTGCTCGACCCGGGGACCGGTGTGGCGATGACCTCGAAGGAGATCGAGGCGCTTTCGGATGAAGATCTAAAGGCGGTGCTACCACGCCTGCAGGTGGTCTCACGCGCCTATCCGCACACCAAAAGCCGGTTGGTCCAGGCCGCGCAGGAGATCGGCCTAGTCGGCGGCATGACCGGCGATGGGGTCAACGACGCCGGCGCCTTGAAACGCTCCGATGTCGGCTTCTCGATGGGCAGTGGCACCGAGGTGGCCAAGGAGGCCGGCGATATCGTCATCCTCAACGACAACTTCTCGTCGCTGACCCGTGCCGTGCTCTATGGCCGCACGCTGTTCAAGTCGATCCGCAAGTTCTTGATCTTCCAGCTCACGGTCAATATCTCGGCGATCTTGGTGGCCTTTCTCGGGCCGTTCTTCGGCTTCGATCTGCCGTTGACTATGGTGCAGTTGCTTTGGATCAACCTGATCATGGACACGCTGGCGGCCTTGGCCTTCTCGGGAGAAGCGGCGCTGGATCGTTACATGCGCGAGAAACCGATCCCGCGCGATACGCCGATCATCAGCGGCGATATGTGGTCCTCGATCCTGATCAATGGCTTTGCGATCGCCGCGTTGAGTATTGTCTTCCTGACCTTTGCGCCCATTCGCGGGCTGTTCAGTAGCGAGGCGGCCTTCCTGACTGGCTTCTTCGCCTTCTTCGTGTTTATCAACAACTTCAACAAGTTCAACGCGCGCACCGAGAACACTGATCTGTTCGAGCATCTGACGGAGAACCGCTTGTTCATCATCGTCGTCGCGCTGATCTTCACCCTGCAGATCCTCTTCACCTACTTCGGTGGCGAGGTACTGCGCACGGTTGGGCTGAGCCTGAGCGAGTGGATCTGGGTGCTGTTGTTCTCAGCCTTGATCATCCCGATCGACCTGGCGCGCAAGCGGGTGCGCGATAAGCTCGGGCTGCATCCGGTGGAGCCGTTTGAAAAGGCCGAGGCCACGACAGGGCAGTAACACTTGCATGCGCATGGATGCGCTGACTTTCCGACTAACGGCCTATTGCGGCGCGCCCGACAATCTGTTCGGCCCAGGCGCTGTGAGTGGCGAGTTCACACATGGAGCCGCTAAATTTGAACACGGCGCGGTCATCGTCGAGGATGCGTTGCGCGGCCTCGAGGTCGCTGGGCGAGACGCGAAAGCGGCTGTCGATCAGTGGCAGTTGATCGGGATGGATTGCGGTCTTGCCGCAGAGGCCGTGGGCAAGGTCTTCGCCGAGCTCTTCTGCGAGGATCTCGGGGCAGTCGAGATGCTCGAACACGGGCGCGGTCAGCTGGAAGCCGTGCGGCTTGAAGACGGTCACTAGGTTGGCGATGGTCAGCCCGAGCGGGGTGCGATAGAGCGTGCGATCGCGTGGGCGCCGAATGCTGAGTAGGGCCAACAGATCATTGCCGCCAATGCGCAGCGCGAGAATCTGGTCTCGATAGCCGCGCACGAGCATGTAGTCGCGCAGCTCGGTCATGCGCGCGGGATCGAAGGCGTCGCGGGTCTCGAGCGTCGGCATGCAGAGGTAGCGAGCCCGATCGCCGCCGAGCTGATCCATGTAGGCGTCGATGTTGCTCATGTCGAGCTTGGGCAGGACGAAGCCATCGAGCTTGTCGATACCGGGTAGCGCGAGCAGCCAACTCAGGATCTCGGGGTTTCGCACGCGCACGAAGCGGAGTGACTCACTGCTCGGGCGCATCTTGTCGAGAAGGTGGCGCAGGTTGTCGAGGGCCGGACCCAAGGCCGCGGCGGCCACGGCGTCCTCAGTGCAGAAGATGACCGAGCGCAGCCCCGGCCATTTGCGGCCGTTGGCGATCTCTAGGCAGTCCTTGTGCGTGACGGGAACGTACAAAGAGCCACCCAGGCGATAGGCGTCAAGCATCATTCACCCCCTTAATCAACGCAACGGCTTGATAGGGCAGGCTGGGTTCGACCTCGCAGCGGACGGCCTTTTCCTCGGCGAGCTGGCGCAGATGCGCCACTTCAGGAATCTCGGCATCGCGCAGGATCAGCAGCTCAGGCACGCGCCGGAGCAACACGCGGGTGGCCTCGCCGATGCCGGGCTTGATCAGGTTCTCGTCGCGGATGGCGAAGCGATTCTTCAGCTCGGCGATGAGGTGCTGCGAGCGCTTCCGTGCCGGGGTTGGATCGATGGGGACGGGGTTGGGCTGATAGCCGGACGCGAGTTGCTCGCGAATCGCCTCGCGCAATGCATCGACGAACCAGACCGAGCGATCCTGAGGCGCGAAGTCGGCGTAATAGACGCAGCCGTGGAAGTCTTGCGGGCCGATCTGCTCGTTGAGGATGGAGCGGCTGACGAGCCCGGATAGGGTCGCGTTCATGATGCTGGAGGGGATCAGGTAGTCGGCATCCGAGGGCGCAATCCCGACCCCGGCGAGATCGGTGAGGGCATAGAGGTTTGGGTCTAAGCGCATGCTCGGGAACGGGCGCTGGTCCTCGGCATCGGCATCGGCGTCGACATCGCTTTCGTTCCCGCCCTGGCAGTGATGCTCGGTGAAGTCGGCGATGGCGCGCCGCAATTCTCGCGCGATGACGCCTTTGCCGGTCCAGCCATCGACAAAGACGATGCTGGTCGGATCATGGCCTGCCTGCTTGAGCACATAGCGCAGCGCCTGCTGATCGATGCCGCGATCGCGAATGATCGAGAGCGAATAATGGGTTGTCGGACGCGCGAAGAGGTCAGTGAGGCTGTGCTTGAGCACCGCGCCGACCGGGGTGCCGGCGCGCGCTAGCGAGAGCAGCGTGATCGCGCCGGGCCGCTGGTCGGCGATGATGGCGGCGAGATCCAGCAATCCCTGCGCCATGCGCGCCCGGTTCATCGTCCAGGCTTGCTCGAAGAGGGTCATGTAGCGCGGCGAGGGCAGCGACTCGCGGCTCAGCATCTCGCTGTAATGGCGTTGTCCACTTTGGATCAGTCGTTCCTTCTCGGCGACTGGCGTCGGCTCGAGCTGGATCGGCGTAAGCAGGAACTGCACATCCTCGGGGCGGTAGCTGCCATGAAAGCAAGAGCCCTGGGCAGGCTGCTGTTTAGGCTGCGATTGCTGCTGCGGCTGCAGCGGCTGGCGGTGGTGTTCCAGCGGATCTCGGTCCATGGGATGTGCGCGGCGATGAAGATGAGATGAGCAGGATGCGATGAGAAAGCCCGGCCGGCGAGCGCTAGAGTAGCGGGCGGCCGAAGGTCGCGGCGAAGAGCTGCGTATCACGCGGGGTGATGCAGTAGTCGCAGGCGGCGATGAAGGCGCCGTCGATGAGACTGTCACCAATGCCGATGGTGAGCAGCGCTTCGCCGTCGTGGCTGAGGCGGTCGATCAGATGACGCACGGCATGTTCCTTGCCGATGCCGCGCGGGATCACGGCGAGATTGTTGTCGTTGCGATGCACGCGGTAGGCGCCGCCTTGCGCGGCGAGCCAGGGCTGGATCAACTCGGCGTCGAGCTGTGCCAGATCCTCATCACGACCGTCGCGATACTTGGCGACGAAGTAAAAGGGCAGCCCAAACTCGCCGACCAAGCGGACTCGGGCGGCGAGGTCGTTCGCTTGAATAGAGGCTTGCGCCTGCTCAAGCAGATCCAGGAGATCGCCGCGCGCATCATTGGAGACCCCGCGCATGCACTCCAGCCATTCAGGGTCGGGCGAGCCACTCGGATCGAGTAAAACGCCGCCATAGACCAGGATCGACCAGCTCTGGAACGGCAGATCGACCCGGCGCAGCGCATCCAGGTCGCGCGCGGTGGTTGGTACCAGGGTGGCGTCGGCCGCGAGCCAATCCCAGAATGCACGCTGCTTGCCGGTCATGAACGAATGCGCGCTGCCATCCCGTAGCCGGGCCACGGGGTGCAGCGCGCCGTCCGGCGGGCATTTGCGATGGCTCTGGAACAGGGTGTCATCCAGATCCAAGAAGACAAGCTTGCGCACGCTGGGTCAAGAGCCTTGATGATTCTCCAGGGATTCACAGAGATGCAAAACAGGTGCTGTCTGCTTTGATCTCTGCATCTCTGTGCGATCGCTGTCCCAAGGGGATTGAGTCAGGCTGGTTAGGCCAGCTCGAATTCAGCGGGATTGAGGCTGAGCTCCATGGCGAGCTTGCGGGCGACGCGTTTCTCGTCATCATCGAAGACACCGTCAGCACCGGCGATGGCGATGATCAGGCGCATGATGAGCCGTGCCGCGGAGTCATTGTTCTTCATCTTGCGCACCGCCTCGTAGGCCTTGGTCTCGCCGAGGTCCTTGTCGAACTCGATCTGGCTGACGATGTTCTGGAAGCTGTCGATCAGCTCTTTGCTCGAGTACACTGACAGGGCTTCATAGTTCTCGATGAAGCGCATCATCTTCTGCTTCTCCTCCGATGAGATGTGGCCATCGGCCATGGCAATCAGCACCGAACCGCTGACGGCGGCGTTCATGAAGTCCTTGTTCTTGAACTTGAGCGCCTCGTTCTTCAGTTCCGAGGCCTTGTTTTTGAGATTGTCGAGAAAGTTTTGAAAGCTCATGGGTTGTGTCTCAAGTGTTGATGTAGCAGGTCTTGATGTAGCAGGTGCGGATGTAGCAGGTGCGGATGTAGCAGGTGCGGATGTAGCAGGTGCTGATGATTAGGTTGCGGCATCAGGGGCTCAGCGCCTCCTTGCTCAGTCCTTACGTCCAGCCGTCCAGCGTAGGCCCCACTGATGGGCCTGGTCGACCTCCCGATGGCCGCGATAATAATCCACCAGCTTGGTGATGCGGACCGCGCCGGCGTCGTTTTCCAAGAGGGCGATGGCGCACATGGGCTCATGGCTGCTTTGCGAGTCGAGATGGACCTCGATCTCAGGTTGGCCGGGTGTTTTGAGGCTAATCTTGGCATCGGCCTCGGCCCAATTGGGCGCACCTTCGTAGATGAAGGCATA
This sequence comes from Lamprobacter sp., assembly GCF_034860625.1. Lineage (NCBI taxonomy): Bacteria > Pseudomonadati > Pseudomonadota > Gammaproteobacteria > Chromatiales > Chromatiaceae > Lamprobacter > Lamprobacter sp. Next base: position 23,515 of record NZ_JAYESN010000040.1, on the reverse strand, counting down.
GATAAGTACGCGCCGAATGGCATCCCAGTGCTTGCCGTTGATGCGCAGATTCTCACCTTCGCTGCTATTGCCGGTGCGATCATCGGCATCCAGCGCGATATAGGGCGGGTTGTGCAGATCGCCAAAGTTGTTGCCTAGCGCCTGGATCGCGCCTTTGTCACCTGTGCGCAGCTCGACCAGGCAGCCGAGGTCGAGATCGATTTGGCTTGGGCGCTTGGCGCCGAACAGACCGCGTTTGACTGGGCCAGAGGCCGCTGGGCGCCAGCTCAGGTTGATCAGGATCTCACCATGCTCAGCGTTGCTTGGTTTCTCCAGGGAGACGCGGTTGCCCTTCTTCTCTAGGGTAATCTTGCTGAGACTCACCCCTGGCGTCTTGGGCTGAGCAGGTGGCGATTGAGACGGTGGTGATGGAGACGCCGGCGAACTTGCTGCCTTTGAGGTTGGCGGCTGCGTTGGCGGTGGCGCGGCAGCGGGCGTCGACTCGGCGACTGTGCCGCCAAAATGCTCGACCAGCGCTGCAAGCCCGCCGTTGAAGCCCTGGCCAATTGCAGCGGTGCGCCAGATGCCGCCCTTGCGGTAGATCTCAAGCAACATCAGCGCTCGCTCAGCCGCGAAGTCGGCGCCGCTGAAGGCAAAGCGCCCGGTCTCAATGGCGTCATCGAGAAAACGGACATGGCCTTGGCCAATGCGGGACATGGCGCCGGCGCCTTCGATGGCGGCGGTGATGGTCAGGCGCTCGATGCTGGGCGGCAGCTTGCCAAGATCGATGGCAAAGCTGGCCTGGTCGTGAGAAGCGGCTGTTGAGGGGCCGTTTGCCGGGCCGCCAGAGGACGCATTGGCCGTCGTGATCAGCTGCACCCCACCGCAGGGCGAGGTCGGCTGGTTGAAGAAGGTCATGTAGCGCTCATCGGCGAGCTTACCCGCAGCATCCAGGCCGAAGCAGGCGAGGTCGATGCTCAGGCCCGGCGCCTGGATGGCGACGCCGAGCCGGAAGCGCTCACCGTTGGCGATCAGATCCCTGATCTTGGCGCGTTGTCCGCGTGTTAGGTCCATCTGCGGCTAACCGACGTTGACGCCATGCTGCTGGGCCAGTGCCTTGAGGCCGCCGGCGAAGCCCTGTCCAACCGCCTTGAACTTCCAGTCGCCGCTGTGACGATAAATCTCGCCGAAGATCATCGCGGTTTCGGTCGAGTAGTCCTCGGAGAGATCGAAGCGCACCACCTCTTGGTCGTTGTCGCGATTGACGATGCGCACGAAGGCGTTGCTGACCTGGCCGAAGTTCTGACGCCGGGCCTCGGCATCGTGGATGGTGACGACAATCACCAGCCGCTGAATCGTGGCGGGCACTTTCGACAGGGTTACATGGATGCTCTCATCGTCGCCTTCACCCTCGCCTGTGAGGTTGTCGCCGGTGTGCTCGATTGAACCATCGGGGGAGTTCTTCTGGTTATAGAAGATAAAGTGGCTGTCGTCTGGTACTTTGCCATCCTCTTTGACCATGAACAGGCTGGCGTCGAGGTCAAAATCTTGGCCATCGGTTGCCCTGGCGTCCCAGCCCAGACCGACAAGCACGTTCTCGAGGGTGGGTGCTTCCTTGCTCAGGTTGACGTTACCGCCTTTATTCAAGCTGATTGCCATTAGTGCCTCCGTTTGGGTTTGACTCTGTCTGCTGGATGACTATGAAGATGCCGTCGAGACGCTAAGGTCAGGCATGGGGTCAAGCTTAGCCCAGGCTTGGGCTTAGACGAGACCAGGACCTATCAGGCAGCGTCCCCATTGGGCAATGCCTGGTAGGGCAGGCAATGGGTGCCGAGCCCCGCGCGCGCAGTGTTGAGGCTGTCGATTGGAGTTTCATGACAGAGGATGATGCGCGCATAGGCATTGGGGTCGACATTGTACAGATAGTTCGGGATGCCTTCGCCATAATTGTCCTTGAAGATCAGGCGCTGGCGGATGTCCGCTCCGAGCAGGATGGGCGAGCGGGTGGTTGATTGTACGTGCACATCATGGCCTGCTCGCTCCAGGGCGCGGCCGAGCCGAAAGGCGGGATGCATCAGCTCGCCAGTGCCAAGCACGAGCAGCGGCGCCTCCCGTGGTAGATCGGCGACGAGTGCGGCGACATCCGTTTCGCGGAGAGGGAAGCCTTGGCTGATGCCGAAACGCCCGCCAGTGGTCGCGAGCTGGTCCAGACGCCGCCGATTGTCGCCAACCGCGTTTGGGGGTGGCAGATCGGCAAGCCCAGGTGCCGGGGAGAAAGCGATCTCGGCCTCCAACGCGCTGATCAGGGTCAGGGGTAGGCCGAGCCGCTTGCTGAAGGCCGCAGCGCTTGCTTGACCACTGAAATCAGTGATGGTGACGAAGTGAACACGCTGAAGGTGCGGAGCGCGCGCCCGGTAGGCCGCAGCTAGATTGCAGAGCGTGGCCCCGGTGCTGATCTCGTCGTCGATCAGGATCAGCTCTCGCGCCTCGGTAAAACGCCGCTGGTGCTCTGGGTCGAGCGGCTCGTAGAGGATCTGATCCGGGGCGTGGCAATGCGCCTCTTGGAACGCCAGTGAGCGACAACCAGGCAGGCGGTAGCGCGTTGAGTGCAGGAACAGGGCCGGGGCCTCTGGGTGCTGCTCCAGCAGGGCCTCGAACACCCCTTGACCCAGGCCGGTGGCGGTCTCGGCCAGGGCGACCAGCAGCCAGGGGCCTTGATCCAGCTTGAGGGCCTGGGCCAGATAGCGATGGATCTGCTCCATCGCCGCAGGTCGGGCGGGCCAATGTTTGCCCAGCACCTTGCTGACGAACAGGAAGCCGCGCTTGGGATTGGCGCGCGCGGCAAAACCGCAGAGATGCTCGAGCGGGAATGCCGCGCGTTTGATCTGGACCTCGAGCCTGCCGGTGGCAAGCTCGACGCACAATGAATCCATTTACAGATGCGGCTGGATCTGCGGGAGCAGCTCCTCGAAGGTCCGCCCGCGTCCCACCTCGCCAATGGCGTGCATCTTCCACTCGCCATTGTGGCGGTAGATTTTGGTCATGATCATTGCCGAATGACCGCCCTGGCAGGAGAGGTCGTAGCGAGCGATCTCGCTGTTGTTGGCGCCGTTGACGATACGGCAATAGGCGTTCTCGACCTGGGAGAAATCCTGGCCGGTGTAGTTGTTGACGGTGAATACCAGGGTTTTGATGTTGCTTGGCACAGCTGAGAGGTCGACCTTGATCTGCTCGTCGTCGCCATCGCCCTCGCCGGTGCGGTTATCGCCGGTGTGTAGGATGCTGCCGTCCTTGCTCTTGAGCTGTCGGAACCAGATGGCATCGACCTGATTGCCTTGTTCGTCGAACAGTAGGCAGGAGGCGTCCAGATCGATGCTGCCACCGCCGCCACCGCCAAACAGGCCGCCGAACAGGCCGGATTTTTTGCTGTTTGCCGCGTCCCAGCCAAGGCCCATGACGATGCGGCTCAAGCCGCCGCCGGCCTCCTTCTCCAAGGAAATTTTCTGACCCTTTTGCAGGTTGATGCCCATCTCGATGGTCCTCGTGTCGGGTGAATCGTGCTGTCTTTATGATGAGGGGATAGCGCCGCTGTTGCGGAACCGCACGGCACGGCGATCTCAGTGACAGTGGCTAGCCGCTCTGACTCTTGAACAGGCCGCGGTTGCGCGAGCAGATCACGACCTTGCCTTGGCCGCGGAAGCGAATGACGAGCCCTTCGCCGGAGGTGACGGAGTTGACGATATTGCCGAAGAATCCGCCCCCGGTCTGGGGGGTGCCGACCTCGAACGAGAGGTTCGATGACCAGGCCACGGCATGGCTGTTGTCGATCACCGTCTCCTGTTCAGGGCTGATGTCGAGGGTGAAGATCGAGCCGAAGCCGGAGACGGCAAGCTTACCCATGCCGGTGGCCTCCATGATCACGAAGCCGCCCGTGCCGCCAAAGAAACCACCGCCGATGGTGTTGAGCTTGGGCCGCACCTGAACCCCCGAGTCGGCGGCGACAAAACTGCCGTCCGACAGGGTATAGGCTGAGCCAGGGGCCACATCGAGCAATTCGATGGAGCCAGGAAGGGCAGGCGAGAGCAGGCAGTCACCGTCGCCGGTGACGGCCTCGATCTCCTGCTGGAAGAAGGACTCGCCAGTGGCCAAGCGCCGCATCACGGCATTGCCGAGGCCGCCGCGCATCTGCCCCTTGACCTGCAACGGTGCCTCCATCATCACCATGGCGTCGGATTCGCAAAAGATCTTCTCGCCCTTGCGCAAACTGACATGCAAGAAGGGGTCGATGTCACCTGTGATGTTAAAGGCTGGCATGTCGGTATCCTCCAGCGGATGGATGGGAAGGGTTCAGCCGATGTTGACGCCGTGATCCTTGGCCAGCGCTTGCAGTCCGCCGTTGAAGCCCTGGCCGACGGCCTTGAACTTCCACTCCTCGCCGTGACGATAGATCTCGCCGAAGATCATGGCGGTCTCGGTCGAGTAGTCCTCGGAGAGGTCGTAGCGCGCGAGCTCGGTGTTGGAATCCTTGTTGAGGACGCGCATGAAGGCATTGCGGACCATGCCGAAATTCTGCTTGCGGCTCTCGGCCTCGTGGATGGTGACCGCGAAGACGACGCGCTTGGCGTCCGCGCTGACCCCAGGCAGATTGATGGAGACGCTTTCGTCGTCGCCTTCGCCCTCGCCGGTGAGGTTGTCCCCGGAATGCACGATGGCGCCGTCTGGCGAGGTCTTCTGGTTGTAGAAGACGAAGTGGGCGTCGGAGAGCACCTTGCCGTCATCGCCGACGATGAAGACGCTGGCGTCCAGATCGAACCCGGCGCCATCGGTTGAACGTGCGTCCCAGCCGAGGCCGACGAGCACGTTGGTCAGACCCGGATCGGTCTTGGTGAGGCTGACGTTACCGCCTTTCTGCAAGCTGATGGCCATGTTGTTGTCCTCTGGGTTGGGTGAAAGCCGTTGGGTGAAAGCTGTGCCTGCTTATTGCTGTTCGTTAGTCTACAGTCAAGATGCCCGCTGCAGAAATCCTTTGCGCCCAGATGAGCCCGTGGAGGGGGTGCGCGCTAAGCTCCAGATGTCGATCCGCTCGCAGCCAGCCTGTTTCAGTCCCTGCGCCAATTCGGAGACGGTGGCGCTGGTGGTGACCACATCGTCGAGGATCGCGATCCGTCGTGGAACGGCTGAGGTCACTTCAAAGGCACCGCGGATGTTGTGATAACGCCGCGGCGTGTCGAGTTCCGCCTGGGCTTGGGTTGCGCGTTTGCGTTGGCAGCAGTGATGGTTGACTGGGATCGCTAGTCGGCGACTGACCACAAGCGCCAATTCTAGCGCCTGATTGTAACCACGGACGCGCAGTCGCTGCGGGTGCAGGGGCACAGGCAGAATCGCATCTGGAGGTTGCCAGCCTGGGCGCCGACGCGCATCGGCGAGCGCATCGGCGAGCAGGTCGCCGAGCAGGCGGATCAGGTTGAGCTTTGACTGAAACTTGATGCCGCCAACCAGTGCTGGCAGGGGATCTTCGTAGCGAAAGGCAGCGATACAGCGGTCAAATGGCGGCCGTTGTCGCTGACAGCGACCACAGAGGCCCTTGGCGTCTGATGCGGCCTTGCCGGAGCCATGGCCGAGCCCTGTAAACGGCTGTGCGCAGCGGGCGCAATGGGGACCGATCAGCGGCAGATCCGCATGGCAGCCGGCACAGAGATCGCGCCCAGCCTCGCCGGGTGCACCACAGAGTACACAGGTTGGTGGATAGAGCAGGTCCATGCTCTGAACCGCGAGGCTGCGCAGGCATTGGCCAACGCGCTGTTGCAAATCGGCAATCAGGGGTTCCAGAACTTGATCAGACCGACAACGATGCCGCCAACGCCGACGGTGGTCGAGAATGACCAGATCATGAAGCGGTCGATGCGGCGCGTCATGGCCTCAAAGCGTTGATCCATGGTGGACTGCATGGATTCGAAGCGCTTATCGAACTGCTCGAAGCGTTTGTCGACCTGTTCGAAACGTTTCTCCATCTGCTCGAAGCGTTTGTCGACCTGCTCAAAGCGTTTGTCGACCTGCTCGAAGCGCTTGTCGACCTGCTCGAAGCGTTTGTCGATCTGCTCGAAGCGCTTCTCCATCTGCGCAAAACCTTCGCGCATCAGCTCACGCTGGTGCTTCAGTTCTTCCTCAACCCGCACCATCCGCTCTCGCAGTTCGATTTCATAGACGGCTGTCGGCTTGCCGAGACTCTGCTCAATCAGCCAGTCGGCCATGTTTTCTTTGATGAACTCGACGTCTTCCTGGGTGAGTGTCATAGCGGTTCCTCTCTGCAATTGAAGAACAGTATAGCAACTCCGTCAGCCTCAACAGAGATGGCCTTGGCCAAGCGATAAGGGACGGCACCGAACTCAAGCGCGCTAGCCAGTGCCGACCAGTGTCAGCCCGTTTCAGCGAAGACTTGTAAACCACAAGTGCGACATTGGGTTGACAGCACCGAACCGAGGGTTAGGCTAGAGGGCTGTCTTCGCCGTCGGACTTCTGCTATGACAACACATCCACCGCGTGCGACCAGCCCGATTGAGCGCAGCGTAGCGATTCGCCACGACTGGTCAGTCGACGAGGCCGCTTTGCTGCTCGACCAGCCGCTCAATGACCTGCTGTTCCGTGCGCAAACAGCCCACCGCCACCATTTCGATCCGAACCGCATCCAGGTCAGCACCCTACTTAGCATCAAGACGGGCGCCTGTCCGGAAGACTGCGGCTATTGCTCACAGAGCGCCCAGCACGAGACCGGCCTCGAGCGCGAGCACCTGCTACCGGTGTCCGAGGTGCTCGACGCGGCTCGGGCGGCGCGCGAGGAGGGCGCTACACGCTTCTGCATGGGGGCGGCTTGGCGCAATCCGACCGACAAGAACCTGGAGCAGGTCATCGCCATGGTCAGCGGGGTCAAGGCGTTAGGGCTGGAGACCTGCGTCACCCTCGGCATGCTGGAGCAGGACCAGGCGCAGCGCCTGCGCCAGGCCGGGCTCGACTACTACAACCATAACCTCGATACCTCACCCGAGTTCTATGGCCAAGTCATCAGCACTCGGACCTACCAAGACCGGCTGCAGACCCTCGACTATGTGCGCGAGGCCGGGCTGAAGACCTGCAGCGGCGGCATCCTCGGCATGGGCGAATCGCGTCGCGACCGCGCCTCGATGCTCTGTCAGCTGACCAACCTACCGGCGCATCCCGAATCGGTGCCGATCAACCTGCTGGTACAGGTGGAGGGCACGCCCTTGTTCGGCACCGAGGTGCTCGATCCGTTCGAGCTGGTGCGCACCATTGCCGTCGCTCGCATCATGATGCCGGCCTCTTATGTGCGCCTGTCAGCCGGCCGTGCCAGCATGTCCGACGAACTGCAGGCACTCTGCTTTGCCGCTGGCGCCAACTCCGTGTTCTATGGCGATCGGCTGCTCACTACCGACAACGCTGAGGCGGCGCGTGACCAGCAGCTCTTCGCCCGCCTTGGTCTGCAGCCCGAGGAGGCCAAGCTTGAAGGGCGTGATCAGCCTGGTGGCTGCCATAAGTTCATCGACCATCAGTCCATCGATCGGCCAAACCCTGACGAGCAGCCGAATCCTGCGAAAGCGCAGCATGCAGCGACACCAGGGCATGGGCGATCGCCACAGGATCATCCCGATGCGCCGATGGGGCAGGCCGTGAGCGTCTGAAGGTGATGGATGGTCAACGCGGGAAGGATCAGCGGCTTGGGTGGGCATGCTGCGCACTGTCGAGCACTGGGGCCAATCCAGGTGGTCGATCGATGCCAACAAGGCGAACTGGGCGAGCCGGGCAAGCCTGTGTGGAAGCTCAGGCTCGGCCCAGATGTGGCTAAGATGATCGAGTTTGCTCCTGAGCTCGATCGCCTGCGCGCTGCTGGCCTCTACCGCCAGCGACGGCTGCTCGCCGGCCCGCAAGCTGTGCGGCCGCGCATCGATGGTCGGGAGATGCTCGCCTTCTGCAGCAATGACTATCTCGGGCTTGCCGCCCATCCGGCGGTGATCGAGGCATGGCGCGAAGGCGCCGCGCGCGACGGTGTTGGCAGCGGCGCCTCGCATCTCATCACCGGCCACCATGAGGCACACGAAGCACTCGAAACAGCGCTTGCCGCCTTCGTTGGCCGCGAGCGAGCGCTGCTGTTCTCCACTGGCTACATGGCCAACCTTGGCGTGATCCAAGCCCTCTGTGGCCGCAGTGACCAGATCTTTGCTGATCGGCTCAACCATGCCTCGCTACTCGATGGTGCCCGGTTGAGCCAAGCCCGGCTGCGTCGTTACCTGCATGCCGACGTCGACCAACTTAAACGCATGCTTAGCAAGGGCAATGGACAAGGTGACGACTACGGTCAAGACAGCGGTGGCGGCAGCGGCAATGGCTGCAGCGGCAGCGATCGAAGCGGCGACGGTATCCGTAGCGACAATACCAGCCATTCTTCTCATGCCAGCCAGACCAGGGTTAGCACTGACCGCAAGCAACGCCGCTTGATCCTGACCGACGGCGTCTTCAGCATGGATGGCGACCTTGCGCCGATCCCCGCCCTGGCAAGCCTTGCCAGCCACAGCGATGCGCACCTAATGGTCGACGATGCCCATGGCATCGGCGTGCTCGGCGCTGGAGGCCGGGGTACGCTCGAGCACCTTGGCCTCGACGGCCCCGAGGCCGAGGCGGCAGTGCCAATCCTGGTCGGCACCCTCGGCAAGGCCATCGGCACCTTTGGCGCCTTCGTCGCTGGCAGCTCCGACCTCATTGACTACCTGATCCAACGCGCGCGCAGCTATATCTACACCACCGCGCTGCCGCCCGCGCTCGCCACCGCCACCCTCAAAGCGCTCCAGATCGCACAACAAGAACCGGAGCGTCGCGACCACCTGCAGCAGTTGATCAGCCACTTTCGCGCCGGTGCCGACAGCCTCGGACTGGCCCTGGCCGACTCGCCGACACCGATACAGCCGCTGATTGCCGGCGATGTCGATACCGCCCTGCGCTGGAGCCAATTCCTCGAAGACAACGGTATCCTGGTCACCGCAATCCGCCCACCAACGGTCCCGCAGGGCTCCGCGCGCTTACGCATCACCTTCTCAGCAGCGCACCAAGCGACCGATGTCGATCGGCTCCTCGAGACCTTGGCCAGGCTTCCACAATAGTGGCCCGGAGCAGCAACGCCACTCGCCAGAGGTGTCGGGTAGCGGTCGCCGGGGGTGTGCACAGCAAGGATGCTGTGCTCAAGCCTCCAAGGATGGATTCACGGCGTCCCCCGGCGGCCGCTACCCGGCGCCGACACAAACGCCAAGGCCGACACAAACGTCAAGCAGGCAACCGAACCGCATTCATGCCCGCTATCCGCCCAAATCACCAATCATTGATCAACGATGTACAACGACCGACCCAATCTCGTCCTCCTCCACGGCTGGGGTATGAACAACGCCGTCTGGGATGCGCTTCCGGCAACCCTCACCGATCGCTTCCAGCTGCACCCCATCGAGCTTCCCGGCCACGGCCAGGCGCGCTTTGAGCCACAGTGGCGCGACCTCCCGGACTGGGCCGACACCGTGCTCGCCCAAGCCCCCGAACAGGCCATCTGGCTCGGCTGGTCCCTCGGTGCCCTCGTCGCCCTGCAAGCCGCGCTGCAGACGCGCGTGCCCGGCCGTTCACTTGGACCAGGACAGCAGGTACCGGCCGAAGACAAGCCCAGCTTCAGCTTCGCAACAAGCGATGGCCAACCTTCAAACCGCGACAAAGTAGGCAGCCCCAGTTCAGCATCGAACTCCATCCACATCAGCCGCAGTCAGCCAACAAGCCGCAGCCACCAGCGATCAAGCCGCATCAGCGCCCTGATCCTGGTCACCGCCAACCCGCGCTTCGTCCAAGCCGCCGATTGGCAAGCAGCGATGCCGGATGAGATTTTCGAAGGCTTCCACGCCTCGCTGCTCGATGATCCAAACGCCACCCTCGAGCGCTTCCTCTCGCTGCAAGTGCGTGGCAGCGAAGAGGCCCGCGAGATCCTCAGGCGCCTGCGCGCTGGCATCGCTGAGCGGCCACAGCCACAGCCGGAAGCCCTGCTCGCCGGTCTCGACCTACTGCGTGAAGAAGATCTGCGCGCGCGTCTCGCCGATATTCCACAACCCGCGCTCTGGCTCTTCGGCGAGCGCGATACCCTGGTGCCGGCCGCCGTCGCCGAGCGCATCGAGTTGCTGATGCCGAACGCCCGCTGTCAGACCATTTCGGGTGCTGCCCATGCGCCGCTGCTGTCGCATGGCGACGCGGTTGCCGCAGCCATCGTTGACTTCCTCTATGGGGCTTCGGCATGAGTCTGATCATCCCCATGAGTCTGATCCTATGAGTCCGATCATGAGTCCAAGCATGGAGCCAAGCATAGGCCAGAGCATCAGTCCAATCGACAAACGCGCCGCGCGCAGAGCCTTCGAGCGTGCTGCGGCGAGCTATGACGAAGCCGCGGTGCTGCAGCGTGAGATCGGCAGTCGGATGCTCGAGCGGCTCGACTATGTGCGTCTCAAGCCGCAGACCATCCTCGATCTCGGTTGCGGCACCGGGCAGGGCATCAACGCGCTCGCCAAGCGCTGGCGCAAGGCCAAGATCATCGCCCTCGACCTCGCCGAGTCGATGCTGCGACGCGCGCGCCGTCGGGGCACCTGGCTGAATCGGCCACGACCCCTCTGTGCTGACCTGGAAGCGCTGCCGCTGGCCGATGAGTCGGTCGACCTGGTGATCTCCAACGCCAGCCTGCAATGGGCCGGGGATCTCGCGCGCGCCTTCACCGAACTGCGCCGCGTGCTACGTCCCGAGGGCCTGCTGATGTTCACCACCTTCGGCCCGGATACCCTGATCGAGCTGCGTCGCGCCTGGGCGCTGGCGGATGATGGCGCCCATGCCCATGTCAGCCCGTTTCTGGATATGCACGACATCGGCGACGCATTGATGCGCGCGGGGTTTGCTGATCCGGTGATGGACGCCGAGCGCATCACCATGACCTATGAGAACGTCCAGGGCCTGATGCGTGATCTCAAGGCGATTGGCGGTCGCAACGCCTTGCAGGATCGCCCGCGCGCGATGACTGGACGCCACCGGCTCAGCGCACTCGAGCAGGCCTACGAACAGGAGCGGCGCGATGGCCGGCTGCCCTCGACCTGGGAAGTAGTCTACGGTCAGGCTTGGATGCCGGCTGGTGCCAAAACGCCGGCGCAGCAGCAGACCGCCGATGGCGTGGCCATCCCGCTGTCAGCAATCCCGCGACGGGCAGCACGATGAGCGGGACAAGCCTTATAAGACATTGTTTTATAATATTAAAATCTGTGAAAGCCTGCATCATTTACGGTTGATAGATTCATTCACCAAGGCGCTTCATGATGAGATCAAGATGACGCGAACAACGCTACGATGCATGCGGGATGATTGATGCGGTAGAGATCAGCTCAGCATCGGCACCGGCGAAGGAGAGGTTGCAGCCCCAAGCGCAGGGGCTCTTCGTGACTGGCACCGATACCGAGGTTGGCAAGACGGAGGTGACGCTTGGGCTGATGGCGGCCTTGCAGCGACGTGGGCTGAGCGTGCTTGGGATGAAGCCGGTCGCCGCGGGCTCTGTGCTGACGGCAGATGGCCTGCGCAATGAAGACGCGCTGCGGATTCAGGCTCAAGGGTCAAAGCCGCTGGCTTATTCGGCGATCAACCCCTATGCCTTCGCGCCGCCGATTGCCCCGCACATCGCGGCCGCGCACGCGGGTGTCGAGATTCAGCTCGAGCCGATCAAGACGGCCTATGCGCGTCTGGCCGCCCAGGCGGACTGGGTGTTGGTCGAAGGCGCTGGCGGCTGGCGAGTGCCGCTCGGGCCTTGTCTAACGCTGGCTGATCTGCCAAGTGCACTGGATCTCCCTGTGGTCCTGGTGGTCGGCCTGCGGCTTGGTTGTCTCAATCATGCGCTGCTGAGCGCTGAGTCGATCCAAGCCTCTGGCTTGCAGCTGGCGGGCTGGGTCGCGAATCGGATCGATCCCGCAATGGCCGCTGCGGAGGAGAATCTGGCAACCTTGCGGGAGCGTCTACCGGCACCCTGTTTCGGCGTAATCCCCTGGCTGAGTGGGCCAACACCAGCGCAGGTGGCTGATTTTTTCAGTGATTGTGGCGCGGACAATTGACATTTCATACATTGGTGCAGTTGTTTTTTGCTCTTGGCGCAGCATCAGTGCCACTGAGTCGGGCGTATCAAAACCGGCTGTCATCGACTCATGGGCGTCAGTCCTCAAGGGGGTCCGCAGCGCTCCATCTGTGCACGAATCGATGCAGTGTCGGCGAATCGGTTCAGGTTGGTAAAGGGGCTCGGGGTTTGTGCAAAGGTGAGAGTGACGACTGAATGCCGCGCAAGCCAGCCCAGAACGCTGCGTCCACCCTCAGCGAGATAGGCATAAAGATCATCGCGGACCTGAAACGAAATGAGCGCGTGCAGTGGATGGGTGCGTTCGCGGTCAGCAGCGATGGCGATGCTGGCTGGCTGTTGGTTGGCTGGCTGTTGCTTGAGGGCGACGGCAAGGCGGAGGCCAAGATCGCCGGGGATCAATGGCGTATCACAGGGGGTGATGAGAAGCCAGTCAGGGTCGCTGGGCTGTGGGCCGCGGTCTTGTGTCTGTGCGGAGAGGAAGGAGAGTGCGGCAGCGATGCCGGCGAGCGGCCCCTGATAGGTCTCCGCGCCGTCTGCTTGACCGTTTGGCTTCTCATCAGCGACTACGGGCCAGCCCAGCTCGGCGTAACGTTGCTGATTCCGGTTAGCGCTGATCAGCAGGCTTGATACCTGAGGTCGCAGTGCCTCGACAACCCATTGCACGAGCGGCCGGCCGTTGAGCTCGAGTAGGCCTTTGTCGATGCCGCCCATGCGCCGAGCAGCGCCGCCAGCAAGGATCAGACCGACCGGTCGATCGGTAGCGGCGTCGCCGGTCTCGGGCATCTCAGTCGAGCCTCCTAGGGTTCATGGTGCCTTGCTCATCCTCGGAGAAGGAGTGCCCCCCACTTAGGGCGCGAGCCGCTCAATCTGCCAGGATGTCCCGGGCGCTTCTCGCTGGTAGCGGAAACGATCGTGCAGCCGGCTGTCACGGCCTTGCCAGAATTCGATGCTGGTCGGAACCACACGGTAGCCGCCCCAGAAGTCTGGCAAGGGGATCTCGCCATCATTGAAGCGCTGCTTGATCCGGGCAACCTTCTGCTCGAGTAGCGAGCGTGAGCTGATCACTTGACTCTGCGGCGAGGCCCAGGCTCCGATGCGGCTGCCACGGCCTCGGGTGAGAAAGTAGCGCAGCGACTCGCTGGTCGGGATGCGCTCAGCGCTACCGAGGATACTGACCTGCCGCGCCAGCGCTACCCAGGGGAAAAGCAGGGCGACTTGGTGATTGAGGTCGATCTGCTGTGCCTTGGCGCTTTGATAGTTGGTAAAGAAGACGAAGCCCTCGGCATCATAGAGCTTGAGCAGCACGGTGCGCAGGCTCGGTTGGCCGTTCTTGGCGACGGTCGCGAGGGACATGGCGTTTGGCTCCGGCAGCTGGGTCGAAAGGGTCTCTTGATACCAGCGCTGGAACTGCAGCATTGGATCGGCATCCAGATCCTCGCGGTCGAGCCCGCGCTCCATCGCTTGCGTGCGAAACTGGGCGGGATCGGGGTTTGTCTGCTCCGGGGTTGTCAGGTAGTCCATCGCTGCCGTCGCAAAGTCGCTGTTATCGTCCGCCCTTGCCCAAGATCTCGTCGATTTGCGCCTCGGCAGCAGCCCAGTCATCGGCATGATTGCCTGGCGCGAAACCGCGTTTCTCGGCGATGTAGTAGGCGGCTTCCTGAATCATGCGATAGCGTTCTTCAGCGTCGACCTGGGTGACCGGGCTCAGGGTAACCGGACGCTCTTCGCGCGGTTGTGCGGTGGCCTTTTTGCTGGCTGTCTTCTTCGTGATGGGCTTGGCCGCTGGGCTTGTGCCGGTAGGGCTCGGGGTCGATGCTGAGGCACTCGCCTTCTTGGTTACCTTCTTCGTGGGTGTACGGGTGGTGCTTGTTGCACCGCTGGTCTTGGCCGGGGCCGTTTTCTTGGCTGCGGTTTTTTTACTGCTGGTCTTCTTGGTGACCGGTCTAGCATCTGGCTTCCTGGTATCTGGACGACTCACATCCGGCTTAGCCTCAGCCGTGGTCGCTTTTGCGGTGGTCTTCTTGGTCACGAGGTTTTTGTCTTCAGCCATGTCACTCACTCGCCTCCGAGTACTGCATTGGTATTCAGCTAGGGCAGAGAATACACGACCTTTCTGGTCAATCGAAGCGTATTGGTCAGCACGCGATGATCGGGTTTTCCGCCATAGGCCCTATTCTTCGCGCAGCGCCCGAGCGGGAACGGCTTTCGCAGCTCGGATGGCCGGGTAGAGGCCGGCTAGGATGGCGGCGAGCCAGGCGAGGAAGAGCCCCGAGATGAGGGTTTGAGGCTGGACCTGCATGGGCATGCTCCAGCCGAAGGAGCGGAGGTTGATGACGCTGATCAGCAGGTCGCCCATGGCGAGGCCAAGGGGGATGGCAAGGAGGCCAGCGGCGAGGCCCATCGCCGAGGTTTGAATCAAAATGAGCATACGCAGTTGGCCTCGGGTCATCCCGGTGGCGCGCAGCACGGCGTAGTCGCGCGCGCGCTCCAGCTCGAGTGCCATCAGGGCGCTGAGGATGCCGACGAAGGCAACGCCGACGGCGAGCAGTCGCAAGACCTTGGTAATGGTGAAGGTCTGATCGAAGATCTCGAGGGAGCGTTCGCGGATGGCACGGTTGGTCTGCACGCTGGTCAGGATATCGAGTTCGGCCAGGATGCGGTCGACCTGTTGGCTGACTGCTTCGGCATCGGCCTCCTCGGTGAGGACGAGTCCGAACGAGGAAATCGCCGGGTCGTTCCAGCGCTCGGCATAGAGGGGACGCGGCAGGATGAGGGTGCCGCTATCGCTACCGTAGTCTTGGAAAACGGCGCCGATCTCGAAGGTCTGCCAGCCGCTGGTGGTGAACAGATCCATACGATCGCCAACCTCAAGTTGGCGGCGGTAGGCCAGTGGTTGCGAGATCAAGACGAGCTCGCCGGCATGCCAGCGGGGCCAAAGATCCTTGGCGATCGTGCCTTGGAAATTGAAACCGCGTGGTTCGCCGTCGCTGGATTCGAGCGCGAGCAGGAGCAGGGGGCCTTCGCGGGTCTCGATGCGATGACTGCGGCTCTGACTGATGGCCTGGACCTCGGGGAGTGCCAGCAGCTGATCCGCCAGTTCTGGGGGCAGATGGCCGCCGTGATTGGCGCCGCTGCTGGATTCGGCGGAGATGTAGAGATCGCTGGTCAGGGTATTGGCCAGCCAGTCGGAGACGCTGGTCCGAAAGCTGCCGATCATGATGCTGACGCCCAGCGTTGCGGACACCGCAACGGCGAGCGCGGCGACGGCAAGACCGGAGCGGGTGATGGAGGCGGTGATGCCACGCGCGGCCAGTCGTCCTTGGATACCGAACAGGCGTCCGAATAGGGGCGTCGTCAGGGTTGCGAAGCCCTGGACTGCCAGTGGCATCAGCAGTGCGCTGCCGACAATCACTAGGAATAGGGCGAGGAACCCGATGCCCATAGCGCGCGCAGAGAGGGCGATCAGGCTGAGCCCGGCGAGGATGAGGAGGATGCCGCTGGCTGCGAACCAGGGCAGCAGGCGGCGCGCTTTGCCTTCGACCTGGGTCCGGCGGATGACATCGCGCGGCTGCGAGCCTGCGGCCTCGAGAGCTGGGCCGAGCGCGGCGAGCAGGGTGACGCCGAGGCCGAGACCGAGACCCTTGAGCAGCGACAGCGGGGCAAGATGGAGGCTGCGCACATTGAGCTGGAAGTAGAGGTCATTGATGGTGCGGGTGACCAATTGCACCAGGCCAGCGCCGACCACGATGCCGAGCAGCACACCGAGCAGGGCACCGACTAGGGCGAGGGCCAGGGTCTCGATCAGCACCAGGCTGAACAGCTGACGACGGGTGGTGCCGAGCATGCGCAGGGTACCGAGCAGCGGGCGGCGCTGCAGTACGGCAAAGGTCATGGTGTTGTAGACGATGAAGGCGCCGACCAACATGGCGAGCAGGCTCATCGCGGTGAGGTTGGTGTGGAAGGCGCGGGTCATCTGGGCAAGCGCGTTGCTGCGCTGCGCGGTGGCCTCGAGTCGGATGCCAGCGGGCAGGATGGCGGCAACAGCTTCGGCCTCGGCCTCGGTCAGGATCAGGTCGATGCGCTCAATCTCGCCGATACGCCCAAGCACCTCTTGGGCGGTGGCTATGTCGGTGATCGCGAGTCCGCTCAAGCCGGCCTGTTCGGGCAAGAGAGTGGCAAGCGTCATCGGCAGGCTTGCGCCGCCGAGGTCGAGGGCGAACGGATCACCGGGTTGCAGGCCGAGGCGCTCGGCATCATCCCGGCTCAGGGCCAGGGTGGCGGGGTCACGCAGCAGGCGCAGGAGACCGATAAGGCCCTCCACTGCTGGCGCCCGGTTGCCTGTGCTTGTCTGTTCTCTGGTTTCGCGGTCGGCGTCGTCACGGATCTCGGGCTGACCGAGGCTGGCGCGCAATGCGGGGCGCATCGCAACGGCGGCAAGGAGGTCCATGCCGATCAAGTTGAGGCTGCGCTCGCCGATGCGCACCGGTGCGTCGATCACCGGCGTTGCCAGACGCAGCCCTTTCTTAAGCCGCAGCTCAGCATAAAGCGTCTCGGGGATGGTTCCGCTGGCGGCGAGGATCTGATGGGTGGCTGGACCGGCGACCTGTTGCGCCGACAGTTGGAAGCCGCGCTTGGCGCTCTCATTCGCCAGATCGACGGCGATCACCACGGCCACACCCAGCGCGATGCCGGCGATCGAGAGCCAGGTTTGCCAAGGGTGACGTGCGAGATAGCGCCTGCTGGCGTTGACGAGGGCGGGGGTCACCATGACAGCCATTCAGTGTTGCTGCTGAGGCGGCCGTTGTCGAGCGCGAGGATGCGATCGGTGATCTCGGAGACCTTGCGGCTATGGGTGACCAGGATCAGGGTGCGGCCCTCGTCGCGAAACAGGTGGGCGAGCAGTTCCAGCACGATTTGGCCGGTGCGGGCGTCGAGGTTGCCGGTCGGCTCGTCAGCCAGTACCAGTGCCGGTTCGTGGATCAGGGCGCGGGCGATGGCGACGCGTTGCTGCTCGCCGCCAGAGAGCTCGTCGGGGAAGGCGCCCTCGCGGCCATCGAGCCCAACCTTGGCCAGCCAGTCGCGGACCCGATCCCTGCGTTGGCGGGCAGGGGCGCCATTCAGTTCTAGGGGTAAGCCAATGTTCTCGGCTAGGGTCAGGGTCGGGATTAGGTTGAAAAACTGATAGATAAAGCCGATGTGCTTACGCCGCAGCAGGGTCAGTTCGGGCTCGCCCATGGCGCCGAGGCTGCGGCCCATGATCTCAACATCGCCGGTATCAGGCTTGTCGATGCCCGCTAGCAGATTGAGCAGCGTCGACTTGCCCGAGCCGCTTTGGCCGACCAACGCAATGCATTCGCCGCGAGCGACCTCAAAGCCGATGTCGGCCAAGACGGTGCGGCGCTGATGGCCCTCGGCATAGGATTTGCCGATGCCGGCGACCGCAAGGATGGGCATGAGCGCTTGGTGTGTCGATTCCATTGGGGTCAAAGCCAGCGCACGAGATAATAGAGCCGCTGTCCTTCGGACGAGGAAGAGGGGCCGTAGACGACCGCCGGTTCGAGCTTTTTTGCCCGATCGCCACCTCTCCGGGCGGCGTCCTCGCTGTCGACCAGCGTCACACAGCCCTCCGGAAAACGCGCGCGGCGTCGGCTTGGGGCCTTGATCAACGCAAATCGCTCGGCGAGTGAGGTCGAGTCTGGGTCGATGATGACGTGCGGCATGGACGGATTCTCTCTGTGTCTAGGGTCAATGTCGCGTGCCAAGCCTAGAAGATCAAGCGGTGGCGGACTGCGCTGATCCGCTATCATCTGGCGCAGTTGTTCCTATGCCGGAGATCCAGCTTTGCTGCCTGCCCATCACGCCCTGGTCCTGAACCTCCATCAACCCCCTGGTAACCTTGAACATCTGCTCGCGGATCAGACCTGGGAGGCCAAGGAGATCCTGTTCGCGCTCGACCGCATGCCACGCAGCCTCTGGGGCCAGGAAGATTTAGCGCGGGTGCATCTGTCGCTCTCAGGAACCCTGCTCGAAACCCTGTCGAGTCCGGATTTCCAGGCCCGCGTCTACGGTATCGTCGACTGTGGCAAGCTGCTCTGGTTTTTGCAGAATCAGCAGATCTTCGACATCCTTGGCACGGGTTATTATCATCCCGTGCTGCCGCTGATCCCGGCCGCCGACCGACCCGAGCACCTGCGCCGCTGGCAGGGCATCGCCCGGCATCTGTTCTGGCGCGCGCACTTCAGCGGCTTTTGGCCGCCGGAGATGGGCTTCTCGATGGAGCTGATCCCGCTGCTGCGCCGTTTCGGCTATCGCTATGTGCTGGTCGACAGCGAGCATGTCGAACCGCTGGTGCCCATGAGCTGGCAGGAACTGCGCTACCGGCCGCACATCGCCCGTTATGGTGATGAGGAGATCATCGTGGTGGTGCGCGACCGCGAGCTTTCCGATGCACAGGAATCCGGGATGGACCCGGGCTGGTTCGTCCATGAGATCGCGGAGCGGACCCGCTGGTGCGATTTCCCGCCACTGGTCACCACCGCCACCGACGGCGAGAACGGCGGCTGGTTCCGCAATGTGACCGATGGGGCCAACTACTGGTCCGCCTTCTACCGGCCACTGCTCGACATGATCCGCGCCGGCAAAGCCAACCTGCGCCCGAGCTTTATCCATGCGTATCTCGACACCTACGGCGCGCACGGCGAGGTACAGGTTGCCACCGGCGCCTGGAACACCGGCTGGCATCACGGCAAAGGCTTCACCCAATGGACCGGCTCTCAGACCCAGCGTGATGTCATTGCCCGTTACGGCAAGGTCAGCGAGCGGTTGCATGCTTGGCTCGATGTGTCCCCTGCTGCCAGGGACGCCGACACCCGTGATGCCGACGACAGCAAGCGGCTTGATGATGCGCAATGGCATCTGCTGCGCGCCGAGACCAGCTGCAACCTCTTCTGGGGTGAGGCCTGGTGCGATCGCGCCGCGTCAGATCTGGATGTTGCCGAGCAGGTTCTTGACCAGCTTGATGCCGAGGAACATCGCTTGTGATGCGCTTGCTCGCCAATATCCACTGGATCAATAGGGCATGATTCGCCATGATGCAAGCTCAGGCTGCGCCAGGCGCATGCCGCCCTTTCTCATCAGCCAGATCAACCAATCAAGCGCTCGACACCTGATGTGTTAAATCCCAATCCCTTCGGAGTCCACTCACATGCCTAATCTTCCTGAGCTCATCGACGGCTTACCCAATATTTGTGGCCAAGAAGCCACCATCGAGCAGGCCATCAAGGCCGGTCAGGACAGGTCTCTCGCCCAGTCACCGGGCGCGGTTGACTTTGGCGGCATCCGCGCTGCCTGCGCGATCGCCTTGCATCAGCATCAACCGCTGATCCCCGCCGGCGGCGACGACCTGCACACCGCCGCCATCATCAGCAACCTCAAGTACATGATGGACCACCAGGACATCGGCGATAACTACAACGCGCCGGCCTTCGTCTGGTGCTACAAGCGCATGGGCGAGTTCATCCCGCAGTTGATCCACGAGGGCAAATCCCCGCGCGTGATGCTCGAATATTCCGGTACGCTGCTCTACGGTCTGCGGCAGATGAGCGAGGGCCATGTCCTCGACGCCCTCAAGGGCATGACCATGAACCCCGATTACAACTGGGCCGTCGAATGGCTCGGCATGCCCTGGGGTCACGCGGTCGCGCCCTCGACCCCGGTGCAGGACTACCGGCTGCATGTGAAGGCCTTCCAGCACCACTTCGCCGCCCTGTTCGGCACCGATGCCTTGGAGCGTGTGCGCGGCTTCTCGCCGTCCGAGATGGCGCTGCCGAACCATCCCGATGTCGCCTACGAGTTCGTCAAGACCCTCAACGACTGCGGATTTCAATGGGTGCTGGTGCAGGAGCATTCGGTCGAGCAGACCGAGAACGGCTGGCATCCACAGCGCCCGCATCTGCCGCATCGGCTGGTCTGCACCAACTCCAAGGGCGAGAGCGCCAGCATCATCGCGCTGGTCAAGACCCAGGGCTCGGATACCAAACTGGTCGCGCAGATGCAGCCTTGGTACGAGGCGCAAAGCCTGCAGCGCTGGGAGCTGGCCGGCAAGCAGGTGCCGCCGCTGGTGACCCAGATCGCCGACGGCGAGAACGGCGGCGTGATGATGAACGAGTTCCCGGACAAGTTCTTCGAGGCTGCGCGCAACGCTTCAGGCTCCGATGTGCCGCTGATGAACGGCAGCGAGTACCTAGAGCACCTGTTCGCGATGGGCATCAAGGAGAGCGACTTCACCGAGATCCGACCGGTGCAACAGGGCAAGATCTGGGCGCAGATGCAGCCCGGCGATGGCCCCGAGAAGCTGGCCAAGGTGATCGAGGAGCTGAAGCAATCCGACCATCAGTTCCACATGGACGGCGCCAGCTGGACCAATGATCTGTCCTGGGTCAAGGGCTACGACAATGTACTCGGACCGATGGAAGAGGCCAGCTCCGTCTTCCACGAGAAGGTGCTGAAGCCGAAGACCCCGACCGATGATCCGAACTACCGCAATGCGCTCTACCATCTGATGGCGTCGCAGACCAGCTGCTATCGCTATTGGGGGCAGGGCCTCTGGACCGACTACGGTCGCGAGATCTGTCGGCGGGTGACTGAGATCGTCAAGCACGACTTCGCCTGACCTCACAGAGGCCGTCCGGCCTTGCCCTGGCCCAGGTTGGGACCAGGCTCGCCGGGTGGCCTTCGCTTGCCTTCCAACGGATCGCGGATAGCGACGCGCGAGCGCGCGGCTGCTTGCTTCGCGCGCTGCTCCCGGCAAGCGGCTCCGGACTCGGCTCCTGCCTCGCGGCGGTTGGCCGCTTCGGTCCGTCGTCGCTGTTGATGCGCATTCCCGAGGACAGGCGTTCCATCGCCGTTGCTAAGCTGTTCTTGCTTTTCCCGAAATTCCTTTGTGCAATCAGTGAGGCCACGTTCGTGTTGATGCCTGACATACAGTTCTCTTCCTAATTTCCCTGATCCGGTACCCTGTCTCACGGATCATCTCAACTCCGTGAGCCCCAGGGCTTCTGCAAGCGAATATCGTCGGCGGCGATGTCCAAGGGCCAAGATCTTGGCTTCCTATGACCTGTGCTGCCGGCAGCGGCCCCATCAACAGGAACCCCACGATGCCACGGGGAAGTATAACGGCACCAGGCTTGGAATCTTTAGGGCTCAGACTCATCTCGTTGCGCACATCTCCTGTTCTGACCTCGTAAGCTACTGATTTTAATAGAATCGCCGTTTTCGGCATAAGGCCCTAAACCAATGACTTACAGACTTCTGTGTCATGAGATGCTTCAAGCCCCAGTTAGGGGGACCGGATCGTACCTCGACACGGGGGCTGCATCACGAAGCGCCAAGACGACATCGAGGCGCTGCGCGTGGATGCCTACACCCAGCAACGGCTGCCCTGCCTAGACCACCAGGTTGAGGACCAATGCGCTTGGTGGAATTCGGGGCTCGGAATTAATCTAAACAAAGTGGTATTGGGCAAGCGTCACAGAAGCTTCTTGAATTCCTCTATTGCCAAGCCCGCATCCTTGACAATTCCCCCAAGAGTGAAAGCATCGACAGAGTTTCCCCTGGGAATGGTCAGAATTCGTATCCCATCAGACATGATGATGTGCTTACTTTGCCGGACAACTCGGTACCCTGCTTTTTCTAAGGCGCGGACAGCATCGCGGTGATTAACACCAGGAATCTTCGGCATCTTTATGCGGCCACTTCAACTTCCCGTACTTCGGTTTCTTCGGTTGCAGCCAATTCTGTTGAGACAGCAATGTATTCGCTTATCGCATCCGCGATGTTTTCTAAAGCTTCTTGCTCTGTTTTACCTTGAGACCAGCAGCCAGGCAAACCCGGGCAGGAAACGCTAAAGCCCTCTTCAGTTTTTCGGAGAGACACTTTGTATTTCATTGGCGACCTCAAGCTCTTTGATGGAGTGATCTTTTTGGCGCTATCTGTTTGGTCCCGGGTGATCGGGGTCCCAGGCAGTGGTCAGAGATTCTCCACATCTTCCGCGTAGCCAAAGACCTCGATGCCCAGGCGTTCGGCCACCGGCCGGGCCTCGGGCCGGACCATCGGTGAGATGACCAGCTTGCGGCTCACCTCGCGGCCGTGGCGGCGCTGGTAGTACTGGACCTTGCGCTCGAAGGTGTAGATGTCCGATTTCGACATCGATGACTTGAGTTCGCAGAGGATCAGGTGGCCATTGCGCACGATGATGTCGATCTCGACCTGATCGGGCACGCCGAAGACCGTGCCCTCATCGTCGAATTCGTTGACGTTGATCACCTCGACGCCAAAGGACTTTTCCAGGATACCCTTGAGGGCGGAACGGAAGCTGGCCTCGGAGGCTAGGCCCCAGCGAGCGCCCAAGGCGCCAATACTCTGTTCGTGCCGGGTGCGCGCCTGCCGGATCTCATCGAGTAGTTGGTGGTTGATGCGGTTCTGCTCGTCCCACTTACGGTTCTGTTCGGCTAGATGGCGGTTCTGTTCATCCCACTTGCGGTTCTGTTCATCCCACTTGCGGTTCTGTTCATCCCACTTGCGGTTCTGTTCATCCCACTTGCGGTTCTGTTCATCCCACTTGCGCTTCTGCGCTTCGCGGTCAGCCGCCAGCTCCCGCAGCACCCGATCGAAGCGATCATCGAAACGCTCACTGCTGACCGCCGTGCGGCGGATCAGGTCTTCTAGCCAGAGGCGAAAGCCCATGTCTTGCTGGAGCAGGGTCGGCAGCTCGGCCTGAAGCTGGGATTTGATCTCTTCAATAGACATCTTGGTGGCCCTTGTCGCTCGCTCCGATCAATCAAGCCAAGATCACCTCGGCTTGGTGACGAGCGTAAAACAGTCAGTGCGATTCAATCCACCTGCAAGAAATCACTCCCTGCCGGGCGCTGGAAGCGGAACATGGCGTAGTCGAGCTGGGGGTTGCGCTTGAGGTCGGTGAAGATGAAGCGGGTGAGCTGGCCGAAGCGGTCTTCCATGAGCAGGTTGTCGAGCTTGCCATCATTGAAGGCGATGCGCAGTTTGACGATCTCGGTGTCTTCGGTCTTTGGGACGAGCTCGACCCAGGTGCGGCCGTCGCCTTCATCCCGATTGCTCAGTCTGAAGTAGTCCTCGACCGGTTGCTCGCTGGCCAAGAGCTGGGCCGGGGTGCCGTCGAGGATCTTTTTCTGGCTGCTGTGGGTGACCTGGTTGAGCTCCTTGTCGTGGACGTAGATGCGCGAGCCATCGGCGACGATCTCTTGCTCATTGGGCGTCTCGTAATCCCAACGGAATCGGTTGGGCCGGAGCAGGTAGAAGGTGCCGGTCGAC
>NZ_JAYESN010000039.1:0-41554 GCF_034860625.1 Lamprobacter sp. | reverse complement strand
ATGGTGCTACAGCCGAAGCCGGTTTCCCTTTCGCTCAACCAGCTCGGCTGAGCATGGGGCCGACACTACAGAGAATGTAGTTGCGCTCTGCCCAAACTGTCATCGAAAACGCCACCACGGCTAACAAACTCGCCAGCCCGATGCCCAGAAGGAAGCTAGACGCGACGGCGTTCCACCCATCGAAATGGTTAACGGAGAGAAACTTATGTCAATGTTTGAACACCTGCAGCTCGGCGTACGCCCGAAATAATTGTAGTGGGTAGATTGGTCATGGATCGGTGATCCTTCGGCCTCTGGTCGCGAGATCATGGCCTGGGCCGTGACTGAGGCTGAGGGCTATGCGGTATTCAGCCGCGATCTCGACTTCTCGACCATGCTCGCACTAACCCACGCCGGCAGGCCGAGTCTGGTGCAACTCCGCGGTCCCAAGGGTGCTGCCTGAGCAGATTGCCAAGCATCTCGTCGAGTCACTACGCTGCTTCCGCGCCGACTTGAGCCCGAACTCTCCAATTCCTAGATCCTCTCGGCGTCCTCTGCGCCGTCGCGGGCAGTCACGGCTGGCTCTGGTGGTGAGATGGGGCGACCCGCCCGTGAGCGCTTCCACTTCTTCAATGATAAGCTGGCCAAGCCGTTCCGCTGGACTTATGAGGGCAAACCACTCGCAGCATGAATGAACAACTGTCTCAGGACTTTCACTCTGGACCACTAGGGCGGCTTCAGAGAGGTCAAAAAATCCCGTGCTCGTTAAAGGTCTGCGAATATTGCTTATCGGT
Organism: Lamprobacter sp.; assembly: GCF_034860625.1. NCBI lineage: Bacteria > Pseudomonadati > Pseudomonadota > Gammaproteobacteria > Chromatiales > Chromatiaceae > Lamprobacter > Lamprobacter sp. The sequence continues at coordinate 40,781 of NZ_JAYESN010000039.1, read as the reverse complement.
CCCGATGATGTGCCCATTGAGCCAGTTGCGGATGAACGTCAGTGTCTCAACAGTCAAGAAGGCCTTGCCTGCGTGAAATTTGTCTTGCAGTTCGGCTAGCCGGTTGACGAAGGCATGGTGCTCTATGATGTGGGCTTGCTTGTCGGCGTAGTTGATCGCATGAAAATAGCTTTCTTCCTCCTTGAAGTGCGTTTCTGTATATTCAACGAGTTGGTCGAAGATGAGCTCTAAGATGTCATTGCCGCGGCCCCGTGTCATGGCTTCATGCAGCTTGTTGTAGAGCCCGATGAGATGACGATGCTGCCGGTCGATCTCTGCAACATTGACGCTGTAGCTCTCGTTCCACTCGATGAGTGGCGCGTATGTGTTGGCAGTCGGCGTTGTTTGCTCAGCAACGCCGTCGCTTATAGAAATACGGGGCTTCTGCATGTTGGTGGTTAGAGGCTCAGTGTTGCGGATGGCTGACGCAGCCACCTCGGGGAGGGTTTATCGGGGCACCCCCGCCCGCGCCTCAGGGCGTCGTTGGGCGTCTCCGATGTTCGGTTCCAATGGTATCAAACTCGCCGTATAAGAGCGCTTGCAAGCGCCGATGGCTCACCCCGGACTGGTCCAACATCTCGGTGCCGAGTCCGGGCAGGGTACTGCGGTGATCGACTGCCTGGTTTGCAGCGTCAGGACTCAGGCAGAGAGCTGGCACTGGGTTGCAGATTATCAACAAGCTATCCATGACTTGACAGCGGCCGGGCGCTGGCTAGGATCACGCCTCTTGTTGAGTTCTTCATCATTGTGCGCGGGGTGTGCGGCGTGAGTCAGATCCATTTCATTGGCGGAGAGAAGGGAGGCGTCGGTAAATCAGTGCTTTGCCGGCTGTTGGCCCAGTATCACATCGATCAGAACCGGCCGTTGCGTGTTTTCGACACCGACCGCTCCCATGGTGCCATGATGCGCTTTTATGAGGGTTATAGTACGCCCATCACGCTCGACGACTTCGCCAGCGCCGACCAACTCATGGAGGCTGCGCTAGAGCAAAACCAGACTGTGCTGGTGGACTTGGCGGCCCAGACCTCCCGGCCCCTGTTCCAATGGATGGACGAGACTGACCTGCTTGGGCTAGCGAACGAGGAGGGCGTTAGCCTGGTTCTCTGGCACCTGTTGGACGATGGCGCGGACGGTATCGAGCTCTTAGAGCAGTTGCTCGATCAGTTCTCGAATGGCGCCCAGTATGTGGTGGTCAAGAACCTCGGACGAGGCAAGCATTTTTGCAACTTTGAGGCTTCCCAGACACGCGCCAGGGTTACAGCGCTGTCTGCCCCTGTCATCGAACTGCCTGAACTGCACGCCGCCGCCATGCGCAAGGTTGATCACGGAAACCTGAGTTTCTGGGCTGCGGCCAACAACGCAGAGGCGGGGCTGGGGCTGATGGATCGCCAGCGCGTCAAGGTCTGGATGCGCAAGGCCTACCGGCAGCTCGACGTCATCGCTGAGACCTTTGCTGAGGGTTCATAGCCAGCCCTTTTAAGGTGACCAAATTCGCCTGACTGCAAGCCCCTGATTTTTAGTCCAGATGCTTGCGACGTTCCCTATGGTTCAGTGACCGCCAGATTCACTTGCAATCGTAACTAGCTGATCCTGAATGTTGTTTTTATGCACCTTAAAAGGGCTGGGTTCATAGCGTAAATTCAACGCGACAAACGAAACGATTGTTTCATGGCAAAGGTAAGAGCAATGGAATTGATACTAGACCCCGAGAAGTTCGATGAACATCAGGCGATATTCATCGCTGAAATGGTTAAAAAGATCAAGATCAAGCTGCAAGAAGCGGGTTTGAAAGAAGAGGATGTGCCAACGCTGACAGCAAACATTGCATTCAGTATTGCCAGCATCATTGATGATACCTCAGCGGTAGAACATGATGATGTCGAAGGCAGGCCCTATTTAACCTTTCGGACAGAAGACGACAGGCTCATTCATTGTGGTGAAAACGCCTATACCTATGAGCATGTGTTTGGGGTGTTGCGATCGTTATTTGATGAATGAATGATTAGGCGACTTGGCGCTTGGTGACGGAGATCCCCGCTCCCGACAGCAATATCCGAACCCAAAGACACACACGCCCAGATGAAGTCTCTCCAGGCTCAGATTGAGCATCGAAGATGCTAACAATTGGGATTTGGTGTCAGGTAGCATCGACGAGATTCGTTCATGCTTAGACTGGTCGCACAGCAGCGCTGGACCTGAGCCTCGACCAGTGTCCGAGCGGGTCTCCAGTTACCCCGGTCTGCTGCGCAAGTGTTGCGGTGCAGATCACCTTGCATACATCGCTAGCCGAAGGAGTTTCGTCGTGTCGCCAATCTTCCCTGCCGGCCCAAAGGCCGGAATCAATGTAGTTGTTGCTACTGTCCTCGCCGCCTTTGCTGGCTCAGCTGCCGCCGTCGAGGCGGAGGATCTTCGATTCGATACCACTGAAGACCTGTATCAGGTCTGCGCCGCGAATCCAGCTTCACCCGCACAGCTAGCTTGCACCGGTTTTATCAAAGCCACCGTGCAGTATCACGACGGGGTTGCCAATAAGCGCGACATGAAGCGCCTGATCTGCTATCCGAACGGGGTCACCATTGACGATGGCCGCACGGCCTTTTTGACTTGGGCCGAAGCCAACAAGGGCGACGCAACCCTGATGGGCGAGCAGCCGGTGGTTGGACTCGTGCGCGCGCTCGCGAAGGCCTATCCTTGCCGCTGATCTCGAACCTCAGTGATGAGTGACGCTCTCGCACAATCCGCATGCCTTGATGGCGTGCGCTATCCCGATTATCCCGATTGAAGGTTTTCAGATGATTCGCAAAGGTTTTTCGATCTCCGTACTGCTCATCTTGGCGCTTGTCCTGGCAGGCTGTGGCGAGACCACCACGAGCCGCGCTGGCAGTGGTGCGCTGATGGGTGCCGCTGGTGGCGCAGCGATTGGCTCACTCAGTGGCAATGCCGGTCGCGGTGCCGCGATTGGTGCCGGTGCCGGTGTGCTTGGCGGCTATCTGTTCGATCAGCATCGTCGAGGTAACATCGACTGAGGTGCCAAGCGGCGGCGCCTTGAGTAGCGAGGCCGTCTGCGTTGACTGAGCAGCGAGCATGGCAGTTCAGCCTGCTGATGCCGTTTATGCTGTGGATGCTGGGTGGCTGCCAGTCGCTGGCGCCGCCCAAGCCCGAGGCGGCGAGCGAGCAGCTGCAACAGTCGCTCGCACAACTCGCCTCGGCGCAGACGCCTGAGTCTGAGCGTCGCCGTGCGGAGAACAGCTATCGGCGTACCCTGAAGGCTATACTGCCTGCGGCGATTGCCGGCGATGGGTCGCCGCCGTTCGAGCTAGCACCTGCTGATCCGCCGCGCTGGCGCGATCCAAATGAGTTTGCCGAGATCACCCCAGTGCATCGGGAAAAGAAGCCTGATTCCGGCTTGCGGCGATCGGGGCTGGGTGCTCCCGCAGTCGGGCACATTGTTCCAGGTGGAGCCAACGCACCGCGGCGTGGCTATCATGTTCCAGTCACTGCGCTGGCCTTGCCATCCACTGACAATCGCGATGGGGATGGTCAGCTAGGGGTCGCTCTGGCCGATCCGTTGCGCGTCACATCGATCGAGCTTGGCGCCGATTCGAGCTCTGGGCCGGATGCCAACCAGCGCCCCAAAGGCGAGAGCAACTGGCGTTCGGTGGTGGGCACTGAACCACCGGATCGGTGTCTCGTGCCGGTCTCCACGTTTCAGCGCCAGTCATTGCCTGTGGCCATGGACCTTGAGGCGCCGTTGGACGCAACCCGCTCCCTGGGTCCGCGCCCGATCGATGGTCTGCGTTACCTGCTGCGCGCGGATCGCTTCTCCGGTCAGTCGCGGATCACCTTCTTGCAGCCCTTCGATCCCGATAAACGCCCGCTGGTCTTGGTGCACGGCCTGATGACCACGCCGCAGATGTGGAACCGACTGGTGCGCGAGCTGATGGCGGACCCGACGGTACGCAAGCACTACCAGTTCTGGTTCTTCTACTATCCAACGGCACAGCCGGTGCCACTCTCGGCCATGCAGCTACGCCAGGAGCTTGATCAGGCGGTGGCGGTTCATGGATCGACCAAGCCGATCGTCTTGGTCGGCTATAGCATGGGCGGTGTTCTGGCGCGGGCTCAGATCGCAGGGCTGGATGCCGTCAAGGCCGAGCAGATCGCGCCCGGTGTCTCGCAGCTGCCGGCCAGCAGTCCGGTGCGGCAGGCGCTGATCTTCGAGCCGCGCGATGACATCAGTCGTGCCGTCTTCATGTTCACGCCGCATCGTGGCAGCCGTCTGGCGACCTTCAATCTGGCACTCTGGGTCTCGCGCCTCATCCGATTGCCAAGCTGGGTTCGTCATGAGTTAGAGTCGGTCACTGATCGTTTGGCTGGCCTCGAGGCTGATCGTATTCCAACCAGCATTCAAGGGCTCTCGCCCGACTCTCCATTCCTGATCTTGCTCGATCGGACGGAGAGCAGTGTGCCGACACATTCGGTCATCGGCAACCGTGGCAGGCGTGGTGAGCTGAGTCGCAGCTCCGATGGGGTCGTTCCCTATTGGAGCGCCCATCTGCCGAGTGCCGAGTCTGAGGTGGTCGTGCCGACCGGGCATGGCGGGTTTGCGCATCCGCTCGCGATACAAGAGCTGATCCGGATCTTGCGTCAGGATCTAGTCGTGGTGAGTGGTGAGTGGTGACAGCAAACGATCGATTTTTCAACTCACCTATTCGCGTCTCATCAGGCTATCGAGTGAAGCCTCAACTCCTGGGTTGCGAGCATTTACTGGGAATAAACAAGGCTAAATTTCATTTCAGGAGACTGGAGGAGCCTAATTGATGAACGATCTTTCATGTGCAGGAGGCGAGTAATCGTGCTTCAACCGATCAAACCTTTGCGCCCGCTTGGGTTGCCTGCAATGGTGCTAGCAACTTCATGCCTGGCCTTACCAACCATCGCCAGTGCCGCCGCAGGGATGCAATCCTGTGTTCAGATTCGCGATGATCAACGCCGTCTTGCCTGTTATGACCAGATCAGTGGCCGTGCACCGGAGCTTGAGCCGCTCGCGAAAGCCAAGACGCCGAACAAGACAGCGAAACCTGCTGCATCGGATACAGCCGCTCGCAAGCCAATGCAGGTGACCACCGCAGGGGCGAAACAAGCGGATTTCAACGAGGCAGCATTGACAGCATCCGAGTCATCAGCGTCGATGTTCGATCGAGCCTGGAGCTTTGAGCCCGATAGCGATCGCTATCTGATCAAGCTCTATCGCCCAAACTACCTCAATCCGGTGCGCTATCAGAGCCGCACCAACGACAAGCCTTTTGATCCGCTGTTCAACGCCTTCGACACCGCGGACGGGGATCTCGATAAGGTTGAAGTCGCGTTTCAGATTAGCTTTAAGACCCGCGTTTGGGCGACCGATGATCGGCGCTTCGGTGTCTGGTTCGCCTATACCCAGCAGAGCTTCTGGCAGGTCTACAACGGCGATATCTCGAGTCCGTTTCGTGACACCAACTATGTTCCCGAGCTGAAGGTGGCCTGGCAACCGCAATGGTCTTTCGGCGGTTTCGATTGGCGTCTGCTGAGCCTGGGCTACACGCACGAATCCAATGGTCGCTCCGATCCGATCTCGCGCAGCTGGGATCGCTTGGTGGCCGAGATCGGGCTGGAAAAGGATAACTTCGCGCTCTTGATCCGGCCTTGGATCAGGATCGACGATTCCAGCTCGGACAAGGATAACCCGGACATCACCGATTACTATGGCTATGGCGACATCACCGCCGTCTACAAATGGCGCGGCCACAGCTTCACGCTAATGGGGCGTGGCAATCCCGCCGAAGAGAAGGGCGCGGTCAGGGCAAGCTGGATGACGCCAAAGCTTATTGGGCCACTGCGCGGCTATGTGGTCGGTTTCAGCGGCTATGGCGATACGCTGATCGATTACAACTTTAGGCAGAATACGATCTCGATCGGGGTTGCGTTGAATGACGTGCTTGATCGTTAGTAGGCGGAATCTGCAGCATTGATGGAAATCGCGTTAAGGGTTTTCAGCTTAAAGCGGGCACACGGATGATCCCCATCCCCCATTCGCGCCTGAAAAGTCGCCCATGAAGACTCGTTTGATCGACGAGTCTTGGCTGCATCCGAGCCTCAGCTGCCAGCGAACTCAAGGATTTCTGTCCGGTCTCGATATGGCAGCACGACGGCGCCAGTGTCCCGAAGCATGCTCGTTGCTTCGTGACACGCCCTAGCCCGTTGGCCAGGCTCTTCTGGACCCTCGAAAGCGAAGAGGATGTTCTCAGGGAGTGCCAATCGCTGACGCAGCCTGCGAACACGAAACTCCCATTTGTTGGCATGCTCCAGGATCTTCGTTGTTTCGCTCTGTGCTAAATTCAGCGGTTTGATGACCTTGGTTGGGCGATCGTCCCGCAACTCAACAAACGGAAAGGTAACATTGAACTCGTCATCACCGACCTTGGCTCGGTGAAAACGCTCGCCAAGCTGATTTCGCGAAAATAGCTGCCGAAGACCACTTTCCAAGACTGTTTCGCGATACGCTTTCGTGACGAAATTGCGTTCGACGTAGAACGCAAACAGCTCTTTCAGGGTTTGTGCTGGATCATCCGCCAACACCACACGCTGCTCGCTAAAACGGACGATCGTCTCGCGCGGGCGTAGAACCTCTGCGAACATTCGTTTTGCGAACTCGATATTGTTGGTCTTGAGGTGTCGATCAAACCCCTGTGACTTCAGCAGGGTGTGAACGCGTTCCAGCTCCTCTTTGAACTCGACCATGGCGCGTTGAAATACCTTAGCGTCGAGTTCTTCGAAGAACGTCGTGATGCGTCCATGGCGACGGGTCAGCAGCTCGAACCCAAAATAGCCAGCCGCAGGTGCCATCATCAGTATCCCGACGTTAGCGAATTCGCCCGTCTCTACATAGGGCATGAAGCGCACGATGGCGTATTGGCAGGGTGTCTTGCTCATGTCCAATTCCAGAATTCATCGTTTTCAAAGCCTCTGAGCAAGGCTTCAATCGCCCGCGCGTCGAAGTCAACCGGAACCGTTTGTTCGTCGTCGACGAACCACCAGACATCGGGGACTTCGCTGAGGATTGTCGGCCAGGCATCCAAGGTGCTCGACAGCCGCTGATGGTATTCATCGCGACGGCAAAAGTCACTTGAGAGCTGACTGGCTTGCGCGGCGAACACATGATGTTCGGAGAAGTCGGCTCGATTGGCGTGCAGATCGAAGGCTTGATTGTGGTCGATGACGACCAGCTCTTGGGTCCCCGGCTCCCAAAATAGATTCGGGTTGCCGCCGTACTCCCCGAGGCATCGATCCGCGTTCCTGACCCACCAGTCGAAGATCAGTACATCCTGCTGCAACGAGTCGGGCACCTGATCGATGCCGGAGATCGTCAACTCGGTAACTTGGCGCTCCAACGAACCGAAGGCCAACCCCGCCCCGAGTCCATCCAGTGACGTCCCCGCATTGAACTCGGCCAGATCCTCCGGCACCAAGACGTGCTGAAACGGTGCCACCGGCAAACCCATGAGCACAGCCAGCCGGCCCGCGACCCACTCGCAGATCTGGCTGCGTCGCCCTGCGTCCTTCCCTTTGACGAAATACAGCTTGCCGTCGTTACACCGGCAGATAAAGGGCCGGGTCATGCCTTGCTCGGACCGGCGCAGGATCTCGACGATCTCAACCGGCATTTGTTGCTTGCTCCTTGAGCAAGACACTGCGGCCCTCGAAGGCGATACCCCGGATCTGGGCGACCTTCTCGATCTCCTGCAGGGCGTAGGGGTTGTTGAGGATGTTCTGGCGCTGGGTGGAGGAGTTGGTCAGATCCTGGCTCATTGAGTGGCTCCGGTTTGGGCCGTCAGAGTTGGCCTCGGAAGGCGGCGTCGAGCAGGGAAGATTTGAGGGCGGTGAGCTGGTCGAGGCGTTCTTGGGTTTCGGATTCGAGGGTGTTGGTGTGTTCGGTTAAGGCATCAAGGTGGGTAACAATACGTCGTTGATCATCTACGGTGTCTGGAACACAGACCTCTTCTGCACTTAGCGAGTTCCTGTTCAAAGTCGGCACAGCAGCACCGGAAGCAAACCGCGTCAAATCGAAAACTGTTAGAAAGTAGTGGATGAACCTCTCGTCATTTCCGTGAAAATCTTCAACATAGAGCGCTGTGTTTAGTGGCCAATAATCGGTCTCAATAAAGTGAACTTTCCCAATTGTTCCACTTCGCCCCGTAACTACTCCTGGCCCCGAAACCATATATTGATCGATATAGTCGGTGACTCCATTTGCACTGAATAGTGGAAACGACCCTTCTACTCGTGACTTTTTGGGCAGATCGTAGCCTCTCTTCAACTGACAAACGTCCTTGAATTTTTTCCAATTCCATCCCGGCGGCAAATCATTTTCATAACCATTCGGATTGAAAGCGCCGTGCAACGCACTCTCAACAGAGCTTTGGAGAGTTTTAGTGTTTCCTGCAGATGGGCGATCGCGGTGTCTATGCGGGTGAAGAGCGCGTCGAGCTTGGCGACGATGCGTTTTTGTTCGTCAAAGGGAGGGAGGGGAATATGCTTCTGCTTTAGAATAGGAAAGTGTCGACGGTAACCTTGGCTGTCTGGCCGAAACTGCGAGATCGCGTAAAATAAGTAGCAAGAAAAAACCCCTTCCTTCGGAGCGAGAACCTTTGTTCCATCTGCCCCGCAAATAAACTTAAAATCAATATGTTTAACGCTATTAGTATGATCCCCATAAACGATTACGGGTAATTTTCCACTAAAATCCTCGTCCGATTCGCAATATCCAGCTATATAGCTTTGAGATTGATCGATAATCGGAAGCGATCCTTCCGTTTGGAAATCCTTTTTTGGGATTTTTCCAACTTTAAACCCAGAAGTAGAAAAAACATCTAAAAAGCCCTTCCACTCCCACCCATCCGGCAACTCATACAACTCCTGATCCATGGCCTATCGCTCCCCCAGCAATTCATCGATCTCGCGTAGCAGATTCGTCACAGCCGTCTCCTTCTCTTGAATCAGCTCCAGGATCTTGCGCGGCGGCAGGTGCTCCACGTTGTTCTGCTTGGCCGGGTTCTTGGCGGAGAGGTCGTAGTCCTCCTTGAGCTTCACCACCGGCACCGTCCAGGAGCGATCGGTAGTGGTGCGCTGGCCATAGAGCGCGACGAACTCGGCCAGGTGCGCATCGGCGAGGGGCTTGTTCTTTGTGAGCTTCTGCTCGGGCTCGCACTCGTAGAACCAGGTCTCGGTGGTGCCGCCGCTGCGCTCAAAGAAGATGACGTTGGTCTTGACCCCGGAATAGGGCAGGAAGACGCCAGCGGGCAGGCTGAGGATGCTGTGCAGGTTGAAGTGCTCCAGCAGCTCTTGCTTGACCTGGGTGAAGGCGCTGTTGGTCTGGAACAGCACACCCTCGGGCACGACGATAGCGGCCTTGCCGCCGCTTTTGAGCGACTTCATGAAATGCTGCAGAAAGAGCAGCTCGGTGGCGTTGCTCTGAATGGGGAAGTTCTGCTGGATCTGGGCCTTCTCCTTGCCACCGAATGGCGGGTTGGCCAGGATGATGTCGTAGCGGTCCTTCTCCTGGATGTCGCGAATGTTCTGGGTCAACGTGTTCTTGCGGTAGAGGTTGGGCGATTCGATGCCGTGCAGGATCATGTTCATCATGCCCATGACATAGGCCAGCGTGGTCTTCTCGTAGCCGTAGAAGGTCCGCTGCTGGATCTGGTCCCACTGGCTGGTGCTGAGCTTGGCTCGCTTGGCTTTGAGGTGCTCGAAGGCCTGGATAAGAAAGCCGCAGGAACCAGCGGCGGCGTCATAGACGGTCTGGCCCGGTTGTGGGTCAATGACCTGGACGATGGCACGGATCAGCGGTCGCGGGGTGTAGAACTCGCCGGCATAGCCGCCGGCATCGCCCATGTTCTGAAGCAGCCCCTCGTAGACCTGGGACAGCTCGAACAGCTCGCTCTCTGACTGGAAGTTGAGCCCATCGATGATATCCAACACCTCCCGCAGGGTGTGGCCGGAGGCGATCTTGTTGTCCAGGTATTCGAAGATGGCGCCAATCTTGTAGCGGAAGGCGTTGGGGTCAGCGCCGATGGTCGATCCGGCTGCGTTGCGGAACGACTTGAGATAGGGGAATAGCTCCCGGTTGACGTACTCGCGCAGATCATCGCCAGTGCGTGCCCGTTGGATGTCCGGCCTGCCGTCGGTGGTCTTGGGGCAAGCCCAACTGGTCCACCGGTGCTGCTCGTCCAGCACCGGGCTGTAGTCGATGCCGGAGAGGATCGCTTCATCCGCCTTCTCGGTCTCGTAGTCGTCGAGGAACTTGAGGAACAGAATCCAGGAGGTCTGCTCGGTGTAGTGCATGGCCCCGGAGATGCCGTCATCGCGGCGCAGGATGTCGGTGATGCGGTCGATTTTTTGTTGGAGCGACATGGGCTAGTTGAGCTTTCGGACGATGAAGTTGTACATGTTGTTGATGTCTTCGCTGATCTCCTGGGGTGGGATCAGGTCGATGTAGGCTTGGAGTTTTTCAGGACAAAGGCCATCAGATCCGTTCACCAGCGGGTTGATGGAGATCTTGTCGAAGCTTAGGGTCTGCTGTTCGTTGTGCAGAGGATTAGGTGCGAGGGTCAGATCCATGATCTAGGTGCCATGGTAGAGCTGGTGTTGCAGTTGCCGGAAGGCGGCGAGCACATTGGTCGGGCTGCCGCCGAAGGCGCGGGACGCATCTCGCGTCGTGCCGAGGCCGGACATCTTGATCAGGCCGGGCATGCGGTCGCGGGCGAGCTCGGAGACGCCGGTCTCTTCATAGCGGTTCAGGACAAAGTGCAGGAAGTCGCGCGCCGGTTGTTGATCAAACTGGTTGAAGAAATCGCTGTTATCGCGCGTTGTTTGCGCCCTGGCCCGTCGCGTCTCCATGGGCTGCTCGAAGGCCAGAAAAGCCAACAAGTCGAACAGGTCGCTCTGCTCGGCCGCGAACAGGCGGCGCAGGGTGGCCAGCTGCTCGGCATCAAAGCCGGCCTGACCGAGCTGCTGCAGCAGGACCTCGCGCTGATCTGGGTCGGACCAGGTCTTGCGCAGGTCTTCCGCTGACGTAAACAGACCCGGCAACTTCGCCATGAGACGCTCGACGAATTGTTGAGCGGAGAGCGGGCGGCCGTTCTCGTCGATGTAGCGGATCTCCACGTCGATGACCTTGAGCTCGCGGGCCGAGCTGAGCCGAACGGTGAGCTTCTCCCGTGGCGCATCTTCCCCATCGTCGTCTTCTCCACCGGCTTCAGCTGGATTGTTCGCCGGATCGTTTTCGTAGGCTGGCGGAGGCGGCTCGTTGATGTCTACAACCGCCGGTGTGTCTACCTCGAGCGGGTCACCGTCCCAGTCCTCGTCGTAGAAGCGGTTGGTGGCGCCGCGAAAATCGACGATGGTGAAGTAATCCTTGCCTTCGAAGATGCGGGTGCCCCGGCCGACGATCTGCTTGAACTCGACCATCGAGCCAATGGCGCGATCCAGTACGATGTTGCGCACGTTTCTGGCATCGACGCCTGTGGTGAGCATCTGGGACGAGGTGAGGATGGTCGGAATGTCGCGATCGTTATTCTGGAAGCGCTCCAGCAGGTTGCGCCCCGGTTTTCCCTCGTCGCTGGTGACGCGCACGCAGTAGAGCGGATCGGCCACTGCTTTGTGCTTGTTGATCATGTCCCGCATGGTCAGGGCATGGTTCTGATTGGTGCAGAAGACGATAGTCTTCTCCAGCGGGTTGATGTTGGTGAGGATGGCGCGGACGACCAGTTCGGTGCGCTGGTCGGCGATGATCTTGTTGTCGAAATCGTTGGTGTCGTAGACGTCCTGGTTGGACTCGCCCTTAAGGATCTCGTCGTCGGCAGTCAGAACCAGCTCGTCGAGGTTAGTGCGGATGCGCTTGACGCGATAGGGCGTGAGAAAGCCGTCGTTGATGCCGTCCTTCAGCGAGTATTCGTAGGCGGGCTGGCCGAAGTAGCTGTAGGTATCGATGTTGTCGGTGCGCTTCGGTGTGGCGGTGAGGCCAAGGTGCACGGCTGGCGCAAAGTGCTCCAGGATGGCGCGCCAGGAGCCTTCGTTGTTGGCCGCGCCGCGATGACATTCGTCGATGATGATCAGGTCGAAGAAGTCGCTCGGGTATTCCCGATAGTAGCCGCCGATGTTTTCTCTCTCGGCAATGGCCTGGTAGATGGCGAAGAAGAGGTGGGCGTTGGTCGGCACTACGCCGTTGCGGCGTCGGACCTCGTCGCCGTCGATCTTGATCAGGTCTTTCTCGTAGGGGTTGAAGGTGTTGATCGCCTGATCCGCGAGGATGTTGCGATCTGCCAGGAAGAGGATGCGCGGACGGCGTGATCCGGGTTGTTGGCGATTCCAGCGCGCCTGAAACAGCTTGTGGACGATCTGGAAGGCGATGAAGGTCTTTCCTGTGCCGGTTGCCAGTGTCAGAAGCACGCGCCGATCGCCCTTGCCAATGCATCGGTGGCGGCGTGAACGGCCAGCTCTTGGTAGTAGCGCGGGCGCATCCCTGTTTCCAGGTAAAACGGGGTGTTCCTGAGTGCGCTGGCGAGTTCGGTTGTTGCGCCAGCATAACGGGCAAGCAGTTGCGCTGGTGTCGGGTAACTGTCCTTGTAATCGCCCTTTCCGGTCTCGAGGTCGAACTCGTAGATCTGCTCGCCATTGGTGGAGTAGACGAAGCGGACGCAAAGTTTAGTGGCGTAGGCAATGGCCTGCTGCAGCCCTTGCGTCGGGTGCGCCGATGCCTTCTTCGCTTCGATGATCGCAAGGTGGCGATTTTGGCTATGCAGAAGGTAATCGACGAAGCAGCGGCTGCCACGCTGGTTGCCCGCGAGCTTGCGGCCATCGGTGAAGTAGTATTCCCGGCTAACTTGATCGCGTTCCCAGCCGGCGCTCGCCAGTGCGGGGTCGATGGAGTGGGCTCGGGTGTCTGCCTCCGTGGTCATGCGTTATTCCTGAGGCTTTTCATCGCGTCGACGATTGAATCTCGCGGCAGTTCATCACCTGGCATCGATATCATCAATGCTCGCATTGAGGGTGACGATGCTAACACCGCTGGAAGCTGGCAACCGAGTCTTGTCACTTCACCCGAGCCTGTGCAATCGGCGATGTCGATCAGCAACATGTGGCAAACCGATTAGCCGTCGCTGCTGCTGGCGCGTAGCCTGAAATCCGGCCTGACAGACACCCGACAGGCATCCAACCGCCAAACCGAACAGATTGATACCCTACGCAGAGGTCACGATGGCAAACACCCCGATGAGTACAGCCGGCCAATGTCCAGTCATGCACGGTGCGAACACCGCTGCTGGGTCCACCGTCATGGACTGGTGGCCGAAGGCGCTGAACCTTGACATCCTGCATCAGCACGACCGCAAGACCGACCCCATGGGCGAGGCCTTCGATTATCGCGAGGCGCTGAAGCAGCTCGATGTCGATGCGCTCAAGCGCGATCTCCACGCGCTGATGACCGACAGCCAAGCCTGGTGGCCGGCGGACTGGGGCCACTATGGCGGTCTGATGATCCGCATGGCCTGGCACGCCGCCGGCTCCTACCGCATCGCCGACGGCCGCGGCGGCGCGGGCACCGGCAACCAACGCTTCGCACCGCTGAACAGCTGGCCGGACAACGTCAACCTCGACAAGGCACGCCGGCTGCTCTGGCCAATTAAAAAGAAATACGGCAACCAGATCAGCTGGGCCGATCTGATCATCCTCGCTGGCACCGTTGCCTATGAATCCATGGGCCTGAAGACCTTCGGCTTCGGCTTTGGCCGCGAGGACATCTGGCATCCGGAGAAGGACACCTACTGGGGCTCGGAGAAGGAGTGGCTGGCGACCAGCGACAGCGAGGGTAGTCGTTACTCGGGCGAGCGTGATCTGGAGAACCCGCTCGCCGCGGTCATGATGGGGCTCATCTACGTCAACCCCGAGGGCGTCGACGGCAACCCCGATCCGCTCAAGACCGCCGTCGACGTGCGCGAGACCTTCGCGCGCATGGCGATGAACGACGAGGAGACCGTTGCGCTGACCGCTGGTGGGCACACCGTCGGCAAGTGCCACGGCAACGGCGACGCGGCGCTGCTCGGACCCGATCCAGAAGGCGCCGAGCTGGAAGAGCAGGGCCTCGGCTGGATCAACAAGACCCAGCGCGGCATCGGTCGCGACACCATGAGCAGTGGTATCGAAGGTGCCTGGACCAGCCAGCCGACGCGCTGGGATAACGGCTACTTCAAGATGCTGCTCGACCATGAGTGGGAGCTGAAAAAGAGCCCCGCCGGCGCCTGGCAGTGGGAGCCGGTCGAGATCGCCGAAGAAGACAAGCCGGTCGATGTCGAAGACGCCTCGATCCGCTACAACCCGATCATGACCGACGCCGACATGGCGATGAAGATGGACCCGGTCTATCGCGAGATCTCGGAGCGGTTCTACAAAGACCCGGACTACCTCTCTGAGGTCTTCGCCCGTGCCTGGTTCAAGCTCACCCATCGCGACATGGGGCCGAAGGCGCGCTACATCGGCCCCGATGTGCCGCAGGAGGATCTGATCTGGCAGGACCCAGTGCCAGCCGGTCGCACCGACTATGACATCGCCGCCGTCAAGGCCAAGATCGCCGCCAGTGGTCTCGGCATCGGCGAGATGGTCGCCACCGCCTGGGATAGCGCCCGCACCTTCCGTGGCTCAGATATGCGCGGCGGCGCCAATGGGGCGCGCATCCGCCTGGCCCCGCAAAAGGACTGGGAGGGCAACGAGCCTGAGCGGCTGGCCAAGGTGCTCGGCGTGCTCGAAGGCATCGCCGCTGACAGTGGTGCTAGCGTCGCCGATGTGATCGTGCTCGCTGGCAATGTCGGTATCGAACAGGCCGCCAAGGCCACGGGCGTCGAGATCAGCGTGCCCTTTGCGCCGGGCCGCGGCGATGCCACCGAAGCGATGACCGATGCCGAGTCGTTCGAGCCGCTAGAGCCGATCCACGATGGCTACCGCAACTGGCTGAAGAAGGACTACGTCGTCACCGCCGAAGAGCTGCTGCTCGACCGTACCCAGCTGATGCGGCTCACCGCCCCCGAGATGACGGTGCTGGTCGGCGGCCTGCGCGTCTTGGGCACCAACCATGGCGGTACCCAGCACGGCGTTTTCACCGAGCGCGAAGGCGTGCTGAGCAATGACTTCTTCGTCCATCTGACCGACATGGCGTATCGCTGGGAGCCGGTGGGCGCGAATCTGTACGAGATTCGCGACCGCGAGACCGACGCGGTCAAGTGGACAGCCACTCGGGTCGACCTGGTGTTTGGCTCCAACTCAATCCTGCGTGCCTATGCCGAGGTCTACGCGCAGGATGACAATCAGGAGAAGTTCGTGCGCGACTTCGTCGCCGCCTGGACCAAGGTCATGAACGCGGATCGCTTCGATCTCGGCTAGGCTTTGGCCCTCATCTGCAGCCCTCATCTTCACGCCGACCTTGGTCGGTGTGAGGGGGCTCAAGCGATACTGGCGGCGATGAAGAGGACGGTTGCCGACACCACGAACAGCGCCAGCAGCAGCGGCCAGATGAAGCGTAGGTACTTGTCGTAGCCCACCTGCGCGATGGCCAGGCCGCCGATGACCACGACATTGGTTGGCGACACCAAGAGCGCTAGCCCGTGGCCCAGTATCCAGGCGGTGATGGTGAGCGGCCGACCAACTCCGGCGAAGTCGGCGAGTGGCGTCAGCAGGGGCATCGCCAGCGCGGCATGCCCAGAGCTCGACGGGATCAGAAAGGCCAGCGGGACGTTCACCACCAGGGTGGCGACGGCAAAGGTGCCGGCGGACGCGCCGGTGATCAGCTGTTCCATCGCGTGCAGGATGGTGCCCAGGGTTTGGGTGTTGGTCATGATCACCGAGACACCCCCGGCGAGGAGAATGACCATGGCCGGCCCCATCATGTCCGCCGCGCCGGCCTTGATCAGCCGCACGATCTCTTGCTCGCCCATTCGCGCGACCAGACCCACCAGTACCGAGGCGATCAGGAATAGCATCGCCAGTTGCGGAAACCACCAATCGAGCTCGAACCAGAAGGGCTCGACCCCGGCGACCTCATGGGTCACGGCATAGTTTGCCGGGCCGGTGGTGCTGCCGAAGATGCTGGCCCAGGGAATGACGGAAAAAATCATCAGTCCGAACGCCAGGACGGTGATCGCCAGCACCCACTTCTGGGTGCCCGTGAGGGTCCGATCGGCGGCGTTGTTGGCCGAGGGCTGGTCGGGTTGGCCGGCGCTGTCGTCGGCGTCGGTGGACGCTATCCCCTCTGGGGTTGTTGCGTCGAATCCGACCAGGGAGCGGCTCGGGTCGGCCCGCGTCCGCGCTGCATAGCGCAGCACCCAGGCCACTGCCATCGCGGTCAGCAGGACCCAGAGGCCGGCCCGTAGCAGGATGCCCTCGCCGATGCCAACCCCGGCCTCGCCGGCGGCGACCCCGATTGAGAACGGATTGACCGTGGCTGCCATGATGCCGACCACGGAGCCGACGATGATCATCGCCGCAGTGACCAGGCGATCGTAGCCAAGCGCGGTCATCAGCGGGATGAAGAGGGCATAGAAGCCGAGCGTCTCGACCGAGAAGCCCATGGTGGTGGCGAGCAGGGAGAACAGCACCATGACTGTGGTGATCAGCAGCCAGCCCTGGTTTCTCAGGCGATTGGCGAGCGCCGCAACTGCAACCTCCAGGCTCTGGGTGGCGAAGCTGATGGAGATGAAGGCGCCGATGGACATGATGAAGACGATGATGCCGATCTGACCGAACAGCCGCCCGATGATCTCGGTATCGACCACCCCCGCCGCTGGGCTCAGCAGACCGTAGATCCCATTGACCGGGGCGAGGATCAGCTGCTCGACCCGCTCGCCGAAGCTCAGGGGCGAGGCGATCTGCTCGAAGGTGCCGGGGATCGGGGAGCCGTCGGCGTCCTGGCTATAGCGCCCGGAGGGGATGAAGAGGGCGGCCACCCAGACCAGGACCATGACAATCGCCAAGGTCGTGACGGCGCCTGGGAACTGGAACCGCGGCCTCAAAGACTTGCCTTCGGTGCTTGTGCCCGCGGTGCTAGAAGGATTTGCGCACATTGATCCAGATCTCGGTTGAGCTGTAGTCACTGAACTCCGCATCGCCCTCATCACGGATGTATAGGACCTCTGGCCGGATTGACCAGTCTGGCGCGAACGCATAGGTCAAGCCGCCGCCGAGTTCGTAGATGTCGAGGTCCGGCCTCAGTCGCCCGGGGTCGCCGAAGGTGTTCTCGTAAGGGATGTCCTCATGCGTACCGTTGTGCTCCCAGAGGCCGAACAGAAAGGCGCTCAGGCGCTCGTTGATGTCGATGCCCCAGTCGATCTGGGCGCCATAGATGGTCTGATCTCCGCCTGCGCGTCCATGGGTGGCCCATTCGCGACCCCCAGTCAGGGTCAGGGTCGCCGATGCCCTGCCGTCCATCAGCGCGCGTGTCCAACCCAGCCAGGCCTGGGCGATATCCCGGCTGCGATTGCGCTCGCCGCCACGGGGGTATTCGCGGGCGCGAATCTCGCCCTCAAGCAGGATCTCGTTATCCGGATCAAGGATGAAGGCCCGATTGACAAACAGCCCGTAGTCCTGCCGATAGCCATCGCCACCCCGATAGCTGGCCCGGCCGCGCACGCCGATCGACTGGCTGCCGGCGTCCAGCGATTGCGTGAGCCTCGCATTCCAGCGCAGATCCGAGTCGTCCCGGCGATCGGTGTCGTCGTAGTAGCGGTACTGATAGTCCAGACTGGCGTCGACGGAGACAGCGTCGGTCGCGATGTAGCCTAATCCGCCGCCGATCCGTGCGTTCCAGAACCCGTCACGGGCGGGATCACCGCCAAGGGCATTGGTGGTGCGGGTGTGGTTCTCGCGGTAGAAGCCGGCGCCGGTTTCGGTATAGCCAAAGACGCTCAGTCGTCTGCCTTGCTGGTAGTCTTGCGCTGCCCGAGCGTAGATCTCGGCCTGTTCGCGCTGGTCTGGCGGCAGGTTGTCATAACGCAGAACCTGCTCGAACTCGAGTACGGCCTTGGCATACTCACCTTGATCTAGCAGGGCCTGGCCACGCGTGAAATGGTTGTCGATGGGATCGGCCTCTTCGGCCAGGGATGGGTTGGACGCAGGTCTCGCTGCCCATGTCGATTCGATACTCGCCGGTGCGAGCGGTGCGGCCGGGGTGGTCGTTGCGACAGCCGCGACCGCTGCGTTGTCATCCGCCAGACTGATCGTTGCCGAACCGATCAGCAGGACCCTGATGCCGCCGACGGCAAGCCGTTGGATCAACAGCAGACCGCCACCATCATTCGAACCCCGACCTTGACGCCGGCTCCAACCCGAAGCCGCTGGCTGCAGGTCAGCGCCCTTGTGCTCTGGAGTCATGACACCTCCAAGACCAAGCGAGTGAGCATCAGGCGCGCGGCCTGATGCGCGAGGATGACAGGCTGGACAGATGTCCAGTCAGAAGTCGACCGCGTCGCGGATCAACGGACAGGTCATGCAGTGACCGCCACCGCGCCCACGCCCGAGCTCGGCGCCGACGATGGTGATGACCTCAACTCCAGCCTTGCGCAGCTCGGTGTTGGTCCAGGTGTTGCGGTCGTAGGTGACGACGACGCCCGGCGACAGGGCAACCAGGTTGTTGCCGCTGTCCCACTGCGCCCGCTCAGCCGCGTAGTGGTTGCCGCCGGTCTCGATCACCCGCAGCTCCTTGAAGTTGAGCGCTTCGGCGACGACGTCGCAGAACGCGCGTTTCTCGAGGGTTGCCTCGATCCCATCGCTCTTGTCGCTCGGACGCAGTGAGATCGCGTGCACCTGATCCATGATCGGTCGGTACAGAGTCACCAGATCGCGATCGGCAAAGGTGAAGACGGTATCCAGATGCATCGCCGAGCGCAGCTTCGGCATGGCGGCGACGATGACGCGCTCGGCGGCGCCGTTCGCGAATAGCGCCTGCGCGACCTGCGCGATGCCCTGACGCGAGGTGCGCTCGCTCATGCCGATCAGCACCACGCCATTGCCGACCGGCATCACATCGCCGCCTTCGACGGTCGAGCGTCCGAAGTTCTGGTCCGGATCGCCCCACCAGACCTGGATGCCGGCGTCGGCGAAGCTCGGATGGAACTTGTAGATGGCCGAGGTCAGCAGCGTCTCTTCTCGGCGCACCGGCCAGAACATCGGGTTCAGCGTCACACCGCCGTAGATCCAACAGGTAGTGTCGCGGGTGTAGAGGGTGTTCGGCAGTGGCGGCAGCAGATACTCGGTCACCCCGTGGGCCTCGCGAACAAGCTCTAGGTAGTCGGAGGTCGCGAAACGCTCTGGCACGTCCACCACCGACACACCGCCGATCAAGAATTCGGCGAGCGGCTTCGGCGGCAGGCTCTCGAGGAACGCGCGCGTATCCTCAATCAGCCCCAATCCGACCGTGTTCGGGGTGATCTTCCGATCAAGGATCCAAGTCTTGGCCTCGGGGATCGCAACCGTCTCGGCGAGCAGCTCGTGCATCTCGACCACCTCGACGCCACGCTCTTGCATCTTGAGCATGAAGTCGTAATGGTCGCGCTTGGCGTTTGCGACCCAGGGTAGATCGTCGAACAGCAGATCATCGTTGTTGGTGGGCGTGAGCCGGCTGTGCGCTAGCCCCGGCGCGCAGACCATGACCTTGCGCAGAGTGCCGACTTCAGAGTGCACTCCGTAGAGCGGGGTGGTGGAATCGTAGGCTTGACTCATGATGGACGCTCCTCTGGTTTCAGATGATGATCATGCCGGTGGCGAGGCCGTAGACGGCAGCCGCGGCGCCGGCGACGAAGACGCCGAATAACGCCAGCTCCCAAGCGCCGAACAGCCGTTGTTGCTGCTCGCGTCTGGAGAGCACGAAGAGGATGGTTCCTGGCGCCAGCAGGATGCAGGCGAGCACCAGGTGCTTGAGACCCCCCGAGAGCAGCATGAAGATGGTGTAAACGGTGGCGATCAGCGCCCAGGTCATATCCGTGCCCCAGCCCTTGCTGCCTGGGCCATAGGTCTCGCGGGTTAACACCAGCTTCAGTGCATAGCCGGCCACTAGGGTGTAGGGGATCAGCGTCAGGGCGCTGGTCATCTCCAGCGACAGGTCGAAGGCGTACTGCGAGAAGATCGAGACGATCAGGAACAGTTGCACCAGGATGTTGGTAATCCAGAGCGCAGCCGAGGGCACCTGATGCTTGTTCTCGTGGGCAAAGACCTTGGGTACCAGCCCGTATTTGGCGGCGGAGTAGAGCACCTCGGCGGCGAGCAGCGACCAGGCCAGGAAGGCGCCGAGCACCGAGACGATCAGGCCGACACTAACGAACTTGAGCCCCCAATCGCCGACCACGGCCTGCAGCGTGCCGGCCATCGATGGCTGGCGCAGTTCGGCCAGCTCTGGGCGTTCGAGCACGCCATAAGGCAACAGTGTGACCAGCACCAAGAGGCAAAGGACGCCGACGAAGCCCATCACCGTTGCCCAGCCGACGTCCTCGCGGCGTTTCGCGTAGCGTGAGTAGACGCTCGCGCCCTCGATACCGATGAAGACGAAGACGGTCACCAGCATGGTACTGCGGACCTGATCGAAGACCTGAGCCCCGCTGTAGTCGCCGCCGCCCCAGAAGCTGGAGGCGAACAGGTCGTAGTCGAAGGCGAAGATCATGAAGGCGATGAAGACGAAGATCGGCAAGATCTTGGCGACGGTCACCACCTTATTGATGAAGGCAGCCTCCTTGATACCGCGTAGGATCATGAAGTGGAAAGACCAGAGCACGATCGACGAGACGATCACCGCCTGCGGCGTATTGCCATCGCCAAAGACCGGGAAAAAGGCCCCAAGCGTCGACTTGATTAGCACGAAATAGGTGGTATTGCCGAGGCAGGTGCCAATCCAGAAGCCGAAGGCCGCGGCAAAGCCCAGATAATGACCAAACCCTTCCTTGGCGTAGGCGAAGATGCCAGCATCGATCTCCGGCTTGCGCACCGCGAGCGATTGGAACACAAAGGCCAGCATCAGCATGCCGCCGCCGGCAATGATCCACGCGACGATGGCGCCGAAGGGGCCGGTCGCGGCGCCGAAGCGGGCCGGAAGTGAGAAGATGCCGGCGCCGATCATGGAGCCGACGACCATCGCCGTTAGCGTGAGCCGTGAAAACTTTTGCGCGTCTGCGTCTGCCATGCGAGTACCCCCTGTTGACCAAGATCCGCTTGGGACCATGATCAACGGGGCAGCGACCCTAAAGTAGGCTAGCGCGCACGAAAACTGTGCAGAGGATCGATTCTTGATGTTGCGCCACAAGCGCTTGCTGTTTAGCCACGCGTCGCTGCTGCTCATTGGGCTGAGCTTGGGACTTTCCATTCCTGATGTCGCAAACGCGCAAGCGAGACATGCGAGCTCACCTGAGCTGACGGATCAGGAGCGCGCTTGGCTGGCCGCTGGTCACCGGGTGCGTGTGCGCATCAGCGACTATCCGCCCTACATGATCAAGGAGCCGCAACCAATGGGGCTGGCGGTCGACTATCTCGATCATATCGCGGCGCAATTCGATCTCGAGATTGAATACGTTCCAGCCAACATGCCCTTTGGCGCTGCCGTGGCTGACCTCGCCGGCAGCCGGCAGCATTATGATGTGCTACCCACCTTTACGCGGACGCCGGAAAGGGAGAAACAGTTCGCCGTCACTGCTGATTACCTGAGCGCTCCTTGGGTGATCTATGCACGACAGGACAGCCCTTATCTGATTGGCCTCGAGAGCCTGGCGGGGAAAGTCCTGGCGGCCGAGAAAGGCTTCTTGATTATCGACAAGCTCAAGCGCGATGTGCCTGACGTCAACATCCTGGAGGTGCCTACCGCGTTGGATGCACTGACGGCCTTGGCGACGGGACAAGCCGATGCCTATGTCGGCAACCTGGCTGTCGGTAGCTATCTGGTCAAAGAGCATCGGCTCACCAACCTCATGGTTGCCGCGCCGACGCAATATGGCATCAACACCCAGGCGATGGCGGTGCGCGCGGACTGGCCGGAGTTGGCCAGTCTGATCAGCAAGGGCATTGCCTCGATGACGCTCGAGGATCGCCATGCCATCCTCGGTAAATGGATTCATCTTGAGATGCAACCGCGGCGCGACTATGGGCTGGCGTTTAGCATTTTGGCAGGCGCCTCGCTCGTCATCGTCGCTGTCTTTCTCTGGAACCGTAGGTTGGCGCGAGAGATCCTGGTCAGGCAGCGCGTTGAGTCCGAGCTACGCAGGTCTGAGGCGCGACTGCTGGAAGAGACGAACAGCCTGCAGCAAACCAAGGTCGAGCTACAGCACAAGAAGGATGAGTTGCAAGCGTTCAATGCCAACCTAGAGGCTCGACTGCTGGCGGCGGTCGAGGATCGTACCCGCGTTCTCAAGGAAGCAGCGGCCCGCGCCAAAGAGAGCGATCAGGCCAAATCGGCCTTTCTGTCAGCGGTCAGTCACGAGCTACGTTCGCCGTTGCACGACATCCTTGGCTATGCGCGGCTGCTGACACGGCAGATACCACAACAGGCTCGCCATCAGCTCGACATCATCTCAGAGAGTGGCCAACAACTCCTGCGGCTGATCAACGATATCCTCGACTATAGCCGCGGCGAGGTCAGCCCCATCCCGCTCGAGCCAGGTCCGCTCTCGCTGGTCCGGCTCACACGACAGCTGACCGCGACCTATCGGCCGGTTGCTGAGCGAGGCAAGAATCAGTTTGTCGTTGAGCTGAAGACAGGCGGCCTGGACTGGGTGATCGCCGACGAGATGCGGCTGACCCAAATCCTCCGCAACCTGTTGGACAACGCCTTCAAGTTCACTCGCGATGGACGCATTGACCTGGCGATTGAGCTGATCGAGGCGCAGACCGTCAATGCAGAGGCAGAGGCAGAGGCAGAGGTAGAGGTAGAGGTAGAGGAAGGAGAAAGGGAGGGGGCAGAGGCAGAGGAGGGGGCAACGGGTAACGACTGCCTGGTGCGTTTTCGTGTCAGCGATACCGGTGTTGGCATCCCGGCGAGCAAGCAGGAGACGGTCTTTCAACCCTTCCAGCGCCTGGAACGTCACCGCAGCCTGCCCGGTGTCGGGCTTGGGCTGGCGATCGCGCAGCAACTGACAACCGCCATGGGTGGCAGCATCCGTCTGCGCAGCCAGTCAGGACCGGATTCTGGAAGCACCTTTTGTTTCGAGCTGCGTTTGCCGATGGGCGCACAACTGGAGCAGGACACCAACGAGGACTTGTTCATCGTGGGGTATTCAGGGCGGCGTCGTACCCTACTGGTCGCCGACGACCAAGCGACGAGTCGCAGTTTCTTATCAGAATGCTGTCGCGGCTGGGGGTTCGAGGTCATCGAGGCGGCCGATGGCGCCGAGGCGATCGCCTGTTTCCAGGCGCTTGAGACGCCGGTGGATGCGGTCTTGGTCGATCAATTCATGCCACGGCTCGATGGCTGGGGATGCTTGCAAGCGTTGCGCGGTATGGAGCGGGGCCGTGATCTGCCGGTGATCCTGTTCTCGGCGGTGCCAGCGCAGCGACCGGCAGGCTATCCCGAGGCGATGCGCTTCGATGGATTCGCCATGAAGCCGCTGACCGAATCGACCTTGGCGAGACTCTTGGCCGAATCGCTGGCGCTCGACTGGGAGTATGAGGTCGCCTCGTCAACCGCAGCGGCGCCGCAACCTGATCCGGCGTTGCTGTCGGCCTCTCTCACCGCCGAAGAGCGTGCCCGCTTGCGGGCGATGGTCGCGATGGGGCAGGTCATTGGGCTGCAGCAATGGGCGGCAGCGATGGCGACCCAGGATGTCGGGCGCAAGCCGATGTGGCAGGGGATCGAGCAGCTGTGTCGCGCGCTGGATCTGCAAGCCTTGCAGCGATTGGCAGCCGAATCGTCAGATGATTGAGCGCAACCGGCCTGTCCTCAGTGAGTTGCTCGCTTCGATTGCGCCCTGACCCCTTGGCCCCGGTGGCGAGACGGCCGCTCAGGGCCGAGCCCGATGTTCAGGGCCGAGCCCGACAAACTTTGCCGCGTCAGCATAAGACTATGCCGCGAGCCCTGTTAGGCTGCAATCAGACGATTGACTCAGTTAAGATGACGAATCGTTTTGAACGCTAAGACAACCCATCAGCAATGGCCGAAAACGTCGCGCGTATCCTGATCATCGATGATCAACCGGCATCGATTGGCCTCCTGATCGCCTACTTGCAAGGGCGCGATATCGACCTCCTGGTCGCGCAGACGGGCGAAGACGGTTTGAGGATTGCGGCTGAGGGTCAGCCCGATCTGATCCTGCTCGACGTGCGGATGCAGGGATTGGACGGATTTAGCGTTTGCCAACGGATCAAGGAATCGCCAAACACCCGCTCGATCCCAGTGATCTTCCTCTCCTCGGCGATCGAAACCGAGGATAAGTTGCGCGGATTTGCCGCCGGCGGTGCGGATTACATCACCAAGCCCTTCTCTGAGCAGGAGGTGCTGGCGCGGGTCTACCTGCAGATCGGCAACCACCAACAGCTCAGCGCCTTGAGCAGCCAGGCGATTGATGAGCTCGAAGACATCCCACTCTCAGCCTCGGCGAATCGGCTCGACCAGCGTCTCTTCACGGACGCGGTCGCGGTGCTGACCAAGCGGCTCGTCGACCCGCCGAGCGCGGTTGAACTGGCCCATCAGGTCGGCACCAATCAACAGCGGCTGACGCGCATCTTTCGCGAGCAGGTCGGGATGAGCGCCTACGAATATCTGCAAGAGATGCGCCTGGAGCGGGGGCGGAGTCTGTTGCTGGACACCGATCTCCAGATCCAGTTGATCGCGGACCGGGTTGGCTACCGCAATGCCGGGGATTTCACCCGCGCCTTCCGCCGTCATTTTGGGGTCACGCCTAGGCAATATCGGCAGGGTCGATTGCAGCCTGATGCCGTTGATGATGTCGAGCAGGCCAATGGACTCAACCTTTAGGCCCTTGTATTGACCATGGCAACAGCACTCAGTCCCGCCCAGATCGACATCCGCATTGCACGGGTTGATCAGCTCTTCCAAACCTTCGATCCCTCGCCCTTTCGCGAGCGTGATCTGGACCCGGATGCAACCGCCTTCATCGTCGATTGGGCGCGTGAGCTGAACCGTCGGGTGCCGATCGAGATCCATCTCAATGTCAAGGATTCTGGACCCGAACGTGATGCCCCCGAGGATGTCAGCGCTGCCATCAGCTGCTACTTCGAGCACCGTGCCAAGGTCGCCGAGCGCGCGCTGCGCGAGCTGTTCCGCTTTGGCCGGATCTATCTTGCGATCGGATTGCTGATCCTGGTGCTAGCCTTGTTCGGTGCGGAGTTTCTGGTGATCAAATTCGGCCAGAGTCCATCACTCGCGCTGATTGCCGAGAGCCTGATCATCCTCGGCTGGGTGGTGAACTGGCGACCGCTGGAGATCTTCCTCTACGAATGGCGCCCGATCCGTCGCGATGCCAATCTGTTCCGGCGCCTCGCCGCGGCGCGGATTAAGGTGCAGGGCTGAGCGGGGCGGGGCGGTCACCAGGCTGGGCCTCATCGTCGCACCTCGACTTGCCCGAGAGCCTCCGGTCGATCCAACATGCTTGGTCTGATGCATCCTGTCACACTGATGTTCCGTTAAGAGCCCACCCCGAGACGATGCCCGATGAACACGAAAGAACTGATTGATCAAGCGATTGCGTTGCCGGTCGAGGAGCGCGCTTTGGTCGTGGACTCCTTGCTGCGAAGCCTGAACCCACCACAGTCCGAGATCGACGCACAGTGGTCCAAGGAATCAAGGCGCCGGTTGACTGAGCTACGGTCCGGTCAGGTCGAGGCCGTCTCCGGCGAGGTCGTGTTTCAGCGGGTCTGGGACCGCTTCAAGCGATGAGCTATCGGTTCCATCCCGAGGCAGAGGCCGAGCTCAACCTGTCGATCGACTACTATGAGGCTATTGAGCCTGGCTTGGGCTATGACTTCGCGCTCGAGGTCTACGCGGCCATCCATCGTATTCTAGACTTCCCAAAGGCGTGGGCCGCCCTTGATGACGATGTGCGCCGTTCGCTCGTCAAGCGCTTCCCTTACGGAGTGCTGTATAGCGAAGAGTCTGATGGCATCTTGATCCTCGCGGTCATGAACCTTCACCGAGCACCAGACTACTGGAAGCATCGAGTGTGATCCTGCGCGCCGGAGCAAGGTTCAGGGTTCATTGATCCACGCCGTCGGCAACAAGGGCTGCCGCTATGGCGAGCAGCAGGTTGCCGACGACCTGTCACTCCTCTGGCTCAGATGGGATAGCGAAGGATGGCGGCGACAGCCTTGCCGGACTCCGGCATGTCCTCGGCGCGGACGCTGAGCACCTCGCCGCCGGTGCTGAGCACGCGGCGTGCGACTTCATCGGCCACACCATAGGTCTCCGCGCTGGCCTCGTCGGCGAAGGTGACGCTGCCATCGGCGTCGTCGACGGTGCCATTGACCACCTGATCCATATCGACCAGCAGGCTGGCGACAGCGCCGGCGGTCGCGGCCCGCGCTGCGCGCACGAGATCCGTGGTGGCGCGGTCTTCATTGATGCGCTGGTGGTAACGCCCCTGCCAGTCCGCGATCTTCGCCTGATAGACCTCATCGAGCAGGGCGCGGGCGGCATTTGCCAGCTCCGCCGGGCTCTGGCGCTCCGGGTTGCCGCGCAGACTCTCTTCGAGCAGGTGCGGATAGCTGTTGACCGAGCGGTAGATCGCCTCCAAGGCGTCGACCGAGGCCAGGATCAGCGGCTCTTGCCGGCCAGCGAGGATGGCGCGCACCGCGGTGTCGACCTGCCGTGCGTACTGACGCAGGCGCACCTTCTTACCCTCGCTGCCACCGATGCGGCCGCTGTAAGAGCGGGTCGAGATGGTGCGCTTGCCGACCGCCGAGGCGGCATCGGTGGGCAGGTCTGGCACCGCCACCTCGACCGCGGGCGCGTCCTTGCTGACCTCGATCAACCGCACGCCACCATCGGCCAGGGCCAGCACATAGCCGGCGTCGCAGAAGGTGGTCGAGCGCAGCAGCGGCTTCAAATGAAACCGATCCGAGACCTTGACCAGCGGCTGCAGCGCATTGGGTACGCGGAAGCTGCGCAGGTTGTCCGGGGTGGCGTAGATCATCAGCCCGCGCGCCTGATAGGCCCAGAAGACATCGTCTTCGAGCAGGTCGTCGAGTTCCTCGATCAGATCGCGCACACGACGCTTATCGGCACCCGCCGCCTCGAGCTGGTCGACGGCCTCTTTGGCGAGGTTCTTCAGCTGGATGCGGTCGGCATCGGTGTCATCGGTGACCGGGGTCGTCGGCAGGGCGATGGAGACCGCCATGTCGCCGCGGAAGGCAGCCAGGTCGGCATAGTCATCAGCGGTGGGGATATCAAGGTAGAGCATTGAGAGTTTCCGTGGTTCGGTTGTTAGAGAGGCGCGTTTCAGCGCGATAGCGTTGCGATCGGGTCATCAGCGCAGCCGGAGCGCAGCATGCCGGTTGCGAGATCGACAGCGAGATCGCTCAGGGTGTCGATGATCTGGATTGTCTGCATGTCAGAGTGCACTCGCCATGCGGTGCGCCCTAGCGACCCGCATGGGCGGCGGCAGCGAAACCGACCGTTGCGGCTGCAGTCAGCGCCAACAGGCTGTGCTCGAATAAGGCACTGGTGACCAGTTCGATGGGAAGCAGCGGCACGGCAATCGCGGTCCAGGCGGTGGCAGCGACGGTGAATCCGAGCACGATCTTGGCGATCACCATCGGGGCTTGCCGCGGGATGCGAAGCCGAGGCCCAAGCGCGGCGAGGATGAGGAGTGCGACCATTGCGCTACCGGTGATCGCGAGATTGATCCAGATCGAGTCCGGCATGCTCGCGATGCTGCAGCTGGCCGCCTCTGGCGCGTTCTCGATCCGGAAGAACTGCACATCGAGTGCGTTCGAGAACTGCAGCGCGAGCACGATGACCGGTCCGAGCACTGAGGTCATCAGGATGATGACGGACTGTGCCGGCAAGAAGATCTCGCGGTTGGCACCGTAGGTTCGCAGCACCGCATTGAGGCCGAACAGCAGTAACAGGGTCGCGAGGCCGAAGGTGGGACCGAACAGCATCTGCTCATGCGCGGCGACGGCTGCAACCATGCCGCCAGCGGTCCGACCCGCAAGCACCGCGTAGTTGATCGAGAGCACCAGCAACGCGAAGAAGGCGCAGGTGAAGACCACCACCGCATTGGTGCACTCGATATCCTCGCGCTCGGCTTCGTGATCAAGCGGTAGCAGGATCGCCAGCAGCGCGAAGCCGGTCAGCAGCCCGGCGATCGACGAATACCAGCCGGCGGTGCTGGCGATGTCGAATTCAAAGGCAGCGATCGCGCAGCTCATTAGTTCAGGCTCCGAAGCAGTCGTCTGGCATTCCTCGGCATCAGCGCACCGCTCGGGCTGGGCAGACGGGTGGAGAGGATGAGGGCTAGTGCTAAGGCTAGGACCAGGAGTATGGCTAGGACGAGCAGCATCGGTGCGATCTCGGTGCGATCAGGTGCGATCAATAGAACGGATACAACCAGGGCAGCAGGGTCAAGGTCAAGGTAAACACCAGCAGCACCAACGGCAGGCCCATCTTGGCGTAGTCGCCGAAGCGATAGCCGCCGAGGGTGCCGACCATCGCATTGGCCGGCACCACCGGCGTCATGAAGGCGCTCGAAGCGGCGAGCGCGACGGCGATCGCGAACGGGTAGGGCGAGGCGCCGATCTCAGCCGCGAGCGCCATCGCCAAGGGCGCCATCAGCACGGCGGTGGCGGCCGGCACCACGAACATCCCCAAGGCCAGCGTCATCAAATAGACCGTCGCCAGCACCAGGTAGGGGCTGGCGGCGCCGAGCACGCCGACCAGTGCGTCAGCAGCCAGCTCGATGCCGCCGGTGCGCTCCAACGCCATGCCAAACGGCAGCATGCCAGCGATCAGCACCAGGGTGCGCAGGCTGATCGCGCGGTAGGCATTGTCCAGATCGATGCAGCGGAACAGCAGCATCAATAACACCCCGACCAATGCGGCATGCATCGCTGGCAGCAGCTCCGAGACCATCAGCCCGACCGTGACCGCAAGCGCGAGCACCGCATAGGGCGCGCGCTTGGCGGCTGGTAGGCGTTCATCCAATTCTTTCGGCAGGTTGGTCGTCACCAGATCATGATCCTGGCCGCGCAGCTGTTCGATCGCGGGCCAGGCGCCGACCAAGAGCAGGGTATCGCCGGCCTGCAGCCTCGTCTCAGCCCGCGCCTCGGCATCGAGCACACTGCGGCCCCGACGCAGACCGACGGCATGCAGCCCACGTTCCAGCTGCACTCCGGCCTCATTTAGGGTCTTGCCGAGCAGCCGTGACTCGGCGGGCAGGATCACCTCGGCCATGCCGATCGATTGGGCGCGGTCAGCGAAGTAGAGGCCGGAGAGCGGCAAGGGCTCGAGTCCAAGCTCGGCGCATTGGGGTAGGGGTGGCGACTGGGACAGCCGCGGTGCCTCCTGCTGGGCCGCTGGCTCAAGGGCGAGCCCTGACAGGGGTCGGGTTTGCATCTGCGCGTCATCAGTGGCGGTCGAGGTCGCGCGATCGAGCAGGAGGACGTCGCCGGCGGCCAGGAGCGTCTCATCATCCGGACCGATGGCGCAGCCGCCGTACGCACGTTTGCGCTCGAGGGCAATGACACGCAGACCGCGATCCGGTGTCAGCCCCAGCGCGGCGAGCGACTGGCCGATGGCGGGCGAATCAGGCGCAACCCGGGCGCGCAGCTCGCGCTCGGCAAGCTGATACTGCTCGACCCAGCTGCCGAGCCGCGGCTTGGCATGCTCAGCGTCCTGCGCGCCGGCTTTCGCCTCCGCGCCGAGCCAGCGGCTCGCGATCATCATATAGAGCATGCCGAGCAGCAGGACCGGGATGCCGATCGGTGTCAGGGCGAGAAAATCCAGCCCCTCGGCGCCGGTGCGCGTCAGCTCATAGTTGACGATCAGGTTCGGCGCGGCAGCGACCAGGGTCAGCATGCCGCTGATCAGCGCTGCGTAGGAGACCGGCATCAGCACCTGCGCCGGACTCATGCCGGTGTTGCGGGCGATGCGTAAGGCCACCGGGATGAAGATCGCGACCACGCCGGTCGAGTACATCACCGAGCCCAGCGAGCCGACGATCAGCATCAGCAGCGCGACCAGACGCGCCGGCCGATTGCCGCCGCGGGTTACCAGCCAATCCCCCAGGCGCTGGGCGACCCCAGTGCGCGCCAGGCCCTCGCCGATCACGAACATGGCCGCGATCAGGATGATGTTTGGGTTTGCGAAACCAGAAACCGCTTCACGGGCGCTGATCACGCCGGTCAGCGGCAGCGCCACCATCATCAACAGACCCACGGCATCAGCGCGCGGGCGGCCGAGCATGAACATCAGGATGGCGCCGGCCAGCAGGGCGAGCACCAGGGTCAATTCGAAGGTCACGTTTATTCCTCGTTCAGCCGCTGGTCCAGAGGCAACGACTATAGCAATTGGCAAAGCGGACGAGGAATGCCCAGCCTTTGCGTTTCTATGCAGTGAGGCGCAAAAAATGAGCTGTCAGCAACTATTGCGCTTTGGTGTCTTTCCTTGCACCGAGTTGCAAGACTATGGTGTTTGCCTATCGACACTATCACTGGCCTTTGAGTCCACATCTAATGAGCAACGTCTGGGAAATCCTTTACCTGGTCGCGTCGAGTTTTTTATTTTTCGCCTATCTGATCATCCTCTTTCATATTGTCATCGACCTGTTTCGTGACCCTGTGCTCGGTGGCGGACGCAAGGCCTTATGGCTGGTCGGTCTGTTATTCCTGCCATTCCTGACGGCACTGCTCTATGTGCTGATCCGCGGTAATGGCATGGGGACGCGGCAACGCTCCGCCCTCGAGCGAGCCAGGGCAGAGACCGATGCCTATATCCGGGACGTGGCGAGAACGGCCCCCGCCGATCAGATCGCCGCCGCAAAGGCGCTGCTCGACGCGGGCACCATCAATCAGAGCGAATTCGACAAGCTGAAGGAGAAAGCGCTCGCCTAGGTGTGGCTCATCGCCATACTCGATGTGATGTTCAATGCCTGCTAACCCCTTACTGCCAGTAGACCCTGGCCTCCACGCAGGCCCGCGCAGAGGCCCCGACCGACTCGCCGCCGCAACACCCAAGGCCCGCGTGTCGCTGATCCGCAGCTACAGCGTCGCCTTCGTCGGCCTCTTCGTGGGTTTGCTCGTGTTGACGGACCTGGCGACTTCGTCCATTGCCTATCGGCATGCGACCCGCGTGTCCTTGGACCTCGCCGCCGACACCCTGTCCGAGGCATCGGCCAAGGTGGTCGCGAGCACGACGGCGCTGCTGGATGGGGCCCGGGCCTTTGCCGAGATCGGCGCGCTGGCCGTCGCCGAGCGGGGGCTCGACGATCACCAGGCCCTGTTCCGGCTGTTCGGTCGCCAGCTGCAGCTGCTCCCAGGGCTAGCCGCGATCCATGTCGCGGGCCCCGGCGGTGACCTCATCGAGGTGCGCAACAGGCCGCGGTTCGCAAGCCGTCTGATCCGCCCCGATGATCAGGGCGCTGCGGCGACCGAGCGGCTCGTGTTTCGCAATCGAGCCTTCGAGCCCATCGCCCATATCAACGAACCGGCCGCTGATGATCCGCGCGACCAGGCTTGGTACCAACAAGCGCTCGCCGCGGATGGCCTTATCTGGTCGCCGGTCTATCGCTTCGCCGCTGCCGGCGAGCCCGGAGTCACCGCCGCGCTCGCGGTGCGCGATGCCGCCGGCGCGCTGATCGGTGTCGTTGGCGTCGACATCGCGCTGCGTTCGCTCTCCGAGCTGCTTGCGCCGCAGCAGCTGGCCCGCGGCAGCATCGCCTTGGTCGTCGACGGCACGGGTCGCCTGATCGCCTTCCCGCCCTCGCTAAAGCTTGCCCCCGACACGGCGGGCCAAGACAGCGAGCTGCCGATGATCGACGACCTGCAAGCGCGCTGGGTGGTGGATGCCTTCCGGCTGCGGACGGATGCGAGGACCGGAACCTCGGGTATCAAGCGTGTCGCCTACGTCGTCACCGAGACCGACGGCAAAGGCTACCTTGGCGTCGAGCGGCCCTTTCCGAGCGGCGTCGGCGACGACTGGCGACTGCTGACGGTGGTCCCAGAGACCTCGCTGCTCGAATCGGCACGGCGGCTGTTCAGTCAGGCCACCGCAATCTCTTTCATCCTGCTCCTGATCGCTTCGGTAGCGGTGTCCTATCTCGCCCTGCGGCTGTTGCAACCGCTCCGGCGGTTGGTGCGCAACACCAAGCTGGTGCGGGAGTTTCGCTTCGCCGAGGTGCGACGGGTCCAGTCCTGGTTCAACGAGATCAAGGCCATGGACGACGCACTCTGGCGCATGAGCCAAGGCCTGCGCGCGCTGGAGAAGTTCGTGCCGAAAGACATCGGCCGGCAGCTTATCGCCACCGGCGAGCGCGCCGCGCCAGGCGCAGAGGTGCGTGAGTTGGCGCTGCTCGTCACCGGCGCGTCGGAGATGGCCAGCCTCTGCGGTGCCCTGACCCCGGAGCGTATCACTGAGCGGATCGCGCGCGACATCGACGTCTTCACCGAGACGATTCTGCGCCACAACGGCACCATCGACAATTTCCTGGGCGAGAGCATCCTCGCCTTCTGGGGCGCGCCGGTGGCGATTGATCGCGCCGCCGAACGTTCTTGCCTGGCCGCCCTTGCGTGTCGCGATGCGGAGGCCGAGCTGCGCGCCGGCTGGGCCGCCAGCTCGGCGGCGGATGACCCGCCACCGCACAACGTCTTTTCGGTGCACTACGGGCGCGTTATCGTCGGCACCATCGGCTCGCGCCAGCGCATGAACTGGACCGCCATCGGCGACAACGTGACGCTGGCCTGGGACCTGCACCAGCTCAATCGCCATTACGGCACCCGCATCCTGATCACCGGCAGCGTGCAACGACGGGTTGCCGACCGCTTCTGGACGCGGCGGCTCGATCGGGTGCCGCGCGGCAACGGGGCGCCACCGCTCGAGCTCTTCGAGCTCGTCGATAGCCGCGAGCGCAGGCCCACGGCGGCGCGGCTTGAGTCGATCGAACGCTACGAGAACGGGCTGCGCGCCCTGTTCGAGGCCGACTGGCCGACTGCCGAGGCCAGCTTCACAGCGCTTGCCGAACGTGATCCACAGGATGCCGCCGTGGCCATGATGCTGGCGCGCTGCAGGGCACGCGACGCCTCTTTGTGGACCGATGGCCCGGACTCGGCGGGCGAACCCGACGCAAACCTGATTGCCGCACGGGCCATCGGCTCGCGCAGCCTAAACCTTGGCGCCGCCGACGGCGGTCTTGCGACCTCAGGTGCTCAAGAGGTCCAGGATGAATGACGCCGAGGCGCTCGATCTGGCGATTGGCCGCTTCGCCGGGCTCGTCCGGCGCATCGATGCCCAGCAGCGCCGAATCGAGGTGCGGGTCAAGCTGCTCTACCAGCTGCTGTTCGGTGCCGTGGTGGTACTGGTGGCATCGCTGTCGTACATGACGGTCATGCTGTCGCTGCAGCTGCCCGAGGCGACCGCAACCGTGACCCTACTGAATGATCGGTTTGCCGGTATCGCGGACAACATGGATCGAATGGAGCGCTCCGTGCGCAGCATCCAGATGGAGATGCGCGTCCTCCCCGAGCTGATCGGCCATGTCGACAGCATGCACGGCGCGGTCGCCTTCATGTCCCACGACATGCTCGATATCGCGGGCGCCGTTGCGCAGATGGACAGCAGCGTCGAGCACATCAGCAGCAGCCTCACGCACATGCGTGGCTCCTTCGAGGTCATGCAGCAGACCGTCGGCGGCATGGGACGCGACCTGAATCAGATGTCCCAGCCCATGCGCCTATTCAACCAGATGAATCCGCTGCGCTGATGCGCACTGATTCGGCGAGACCCCATGATCAAGCGTGACCAGATCGATGCATTGAACGCCGTCCTATCGGACCTGGAGAGCGATCTTGAGCGGGGGCCGCTGGGGGATGCGGCGGGGCGCACCGATCGGGGACTCTGGGTGCGGCTGCTGACGGCGCTTGTGGCGGTGCTCGCGCTTTCGAACCTGTATTTCGTCAACGACCTCACCGACGAGGTGGCGCTGATCATCGACCGCGCGCAGAAGATGACCGACTTATTCGGCCGCGTCGCCGAGCGTATGGATCAGATCCGTGCTGAGGTGGACGACATCGACCAAAGCGTGGTGTTGATGCCGGTGGTGTCGGCGCAGATGCGAGAAATGGCAAGTCATGTCCAGGTGATGGGCCAATCCGTGACCGTCATGGAACGCTCCACCGAGGGCCTGGGTGGCGCCGTAGCGACCATGGACGGCACCGTGCGGGAGATGACCATGCGCTTCTACGACCTGAATCGAACCTTAGGTGCCATGAGGGCCGACGTCGATCAGATGGCGCGGCCGGTGCCCTAGCGAAGGGCTGATCGCCATCCCCCTATCGCCATCCCCCTATCTCCAACCCCAACTGAAGAGGAAGCAACCATGTTGAACGGTAAAACCGCCATCGTCACCGGCTCGACCAGCGGCATCGGCTTAGGCATCGCGCGGGCGCTGGCCGCCGATGGCGCGGACATCCTGCTGAATGGCTTCGGCGATGCCGCCGAGATCGAAGCGTTGCGCCGACAGCTGTCGAGCGAGTACGGCTGTCAGGTCGCCTACTGCGGTGCCGACATGACCAAGGCCGCTGACATCGAGCGCATGATCGAGACCGCCAATCGGGAGCTTGGCCGGATCGACATCGTCGTCAACAACGCCGGCATTCAGCATACCGCGCCGGTACAGGAGTTCCCGGTCGAGCGCTGGGACGCAGTGATGGCCATCAATCTGACCGCCCCGTTCCTGATCACCCGCGCGGTATTGGGCCAGATGCTCGAGCGCGACTGGGGTCGCATCATCAATATCGCCTCGGTGCATGGCCAGGTCGCCTCGGTGGACAAGTCCGCCTATGTCGCCTCGAAGCACGGCATCATGGGTTTCACTAAGGCCGTCGCGCTGGAGACCGCCACCACCGGCGTCACCTGCAACGCCATCTGCCCCGGCTGGGTGCTGACCCCGCTGGTGCAAAAGCAGATCGATGCACTGGCCGAGCGCGAGGGGCTCTCCAACGAAGACGCCAGCGTCAAACTGCTCGGCGACAAGCAGCCCTCGCAGTCCTTCACCTCACCGGAGCAGCTCGGGGCGCTGGCGGTCTATTTGTGCTCGGATGCCGCCTGCAATGTGCGCGGCGTCGGCCTGCCGGTCGACGGCGGCTGGTTGGCACAGTAGCGGTGCGATGATCAACCGAAGACCCTTGGAGGGTAGCGTGATGCCAGAGACACTTTCTTGGGACGCGCAAACACTGCGCGCGGCAATGGCGGCGAATCCTGCGATTCGCGTCATCGATGTCCGTTCCGCAGCGGAGTTCGAGTCGGCACACATCCCCGGCTCCTTGAATATTCCGATGGGCACGCTGGAAGAGCACGTCGGGGGCATACTGAAGGTGGTCAGCGACCCGATCGTCTTCGTCTGCCAGATGGGCGGGCGTGCGCAGAAGGCACAGCAGATGGCAGGCGCCGAGCGCGACGCCGGCGCACTCGCCGACGGTGGTCTCGGGCACATCCATGTGCTCGCGGGCGGCCTGCGTGCCTGGGAGCAGGCCGGTGGCGAGCTGAAGCGCGGACGGCGGGTGTGGAGCGCAGAGCGGCAGGTCCGCTTCATTACAGGGTCAATCGTGGTGATCTCGATCCTGCTGAGTGCATTCGTCCCGGCGCTGAAGTGGATCGCGCTGTTCATCGGCCTCGGGCTGATCGTTGCGGCCTGGACCAACTATTGCGGCCTTGAGCAACTCTTGGCGCGGCTGCCTTGGAACCGAGCAACCAGACCGAGTCCGGATGTCGTGATCGAGCAACTGATCGCCGCATCGCGCGGGTCGGCTTGATCGCTAGGTCATCCGCGCCTTGCGCTCGAAGAGGCTTGAACGCTGGCAGGGATAACCGTTGCTGGGCGCAAGCTGATCCGGCAGGATGGGCCACCCCAGCGGGAACCCTGCTGCCCCTCTTCGACCGCACTGCCAGCCACGGCGGCTGGGGCCGCCGCTGGTCGGCAACCCTCGCCGGCCTCCTCCTGTTGCTCGTCACCGCTGGCGCCGCATCCGTACTGGCGGACTCGTCGTCGGCTGCCGACAGCAGCGGGCTGTTTGGCTACGCGCCGACGCTGGCCGAAGTGGCCGCTGCCCGTGACAGCCTGGCCGATGATCCAAGCCTGACCAGCGAGGAGCGCAACCGGCTCAATGCGGATCTGGACCGGGTGCTCGGCAACCTGGAGGCCCTGGCCCAGGCCAACGAGACCGCGATTGAGCTGCGCGAGACCCAGGCCAGCGCGCCGGGTCGAACCGCGGCCATCCGCGCCCGCTTGGCGGCGGCCGAGCCCCTGCCAGACCCGCCGGTGGACTTGCCGGCCGACGCCGATCTGGACCTGGTGCAACAACAGCTGGCGCAGGAGACCGCAGCCGTTGCCGCCCAGCAAGACCGGCTGGCGGCACTCGAGCAAGAGCTGACCGAGGACGCTGAGGCACTGCCCGGTTGGCGCCGTCAGCGCGAGGAGCTGCGCCAGCAGGCTCTGGATGTTGATGATGAGCTTGCCGGCGTCTTGGCCGCCGCTGCCGATGGCAGCAATCGTTCGGATGGCACCAATCGTTCCACGGGCATCCAGGCTACCGATGGTGCTGATGCTGCCAATACTGCCAATACTGCCAATAGTGCCAATAGTGCCAATAGTGCCAATAGTGCCAATAGTGCCAATACTGCCGATCCCAACATCGAGACGCTGATCCGACGGTGGCTGCTGGAGAGCCAGCGCGATCGTTTGCGCGCCGAGGCGCTGGTGCTGGAGCTGAAGGTGAATGGAGCCGAGGCGCGTCGAGCGCTGACCCAGGCCCGGCGCGATGAGGCGCGGCTCGCCCTGGATCAGGCCCGCGGCCGCCAGACCTGGCTCACGCTGGCCGTCGACGAGCGGCGTCGAGAAGAGGCCGCCCAGCTCCGCGCCGAGACCGAGGCGGCGCGGCTGGCGGTGGCCGACGCCCATCCGCCGGTGCGGGAGCTGGCGCGTGCCAACGCCGAGCTGGCCGAAGCCATCCAAGCGGTCGATCAGCGCACAGCGGCCGTGACCGACCGGCTCGCCGCAACCACCGCGACCACCGCTGCGCTGGCGCAGGACTTCGCCAACGACCGGCAACGGGTCGCCGCCGCGGGCATGAGCCGTGCCCTGGGCCAAGTCTTGGTCGACCAGCGCGAGCGTCTGCCCGATCCGCGCGAGCTGCGCCGAGAGGCGGCCGAGCGCGCCGATGCCGAGGCGGAGGCCCGTTTGGCCCAATTGCGCTGGCGCGAGGAGCTGCTGATGCAGCGCACCGGGGCCGAGCCGCTGTCCACCGCGACCCTGGCCGGCCTGGAGCCGGCCGACGCCGCCGCCATCGAGGCCCAGCTCAGCGAGCTGCAAGCGCGTCGCTTCGAGCTGCTCGAGCGTGCCATCGCGGCCGCGGATCGGCACCTGAAGGTGCTCGCGGAGCTGGACCTGGCCGCGGCCGATCTGCGCGCGCTGAGCCTCGACTACGACAACTTCCTGGCCGAGCATCTGCTCTGGCTGCGCAGCCACGTGCCACTGGCCCAGCAGAGCTTTGCCGCCCTGCCGGCGGTGCTCGCCGAGCTGCTGCGGCCGGCGCATTGGCTGGGGGTGATGCGGACCTTAGGGGGCAGGCTCGCCGACGCCTGGTCTTGGTGGGGCGGGCTGGCGCTGGTGGCGCTGCTGCTGGCGCTCGAGCGGCCTCTGCGCAAGCGCATCCGGGCCACGGCCGAGCCCTTGCGTCGTATCCGTACCGACCGCTTCGGCTATACCCTGTCGGCGATCGCGCTGACCTTGCTGCTGGCGGCGCCGGTCTCGCTGTTGCTGGCCCTAGTCGGCTTGATGCTGATCGGCGCCCCGGGGGCCGACGGCTTTGCCGACGCGGTTGGGTACGGCCTGCTGCAGGTCGCCTCGGGGCTCTATTGCCTGCGCGCGTTCCGGCTGCTGTGCATGCCGGGCGGGGTGGCCGAGCGGCACTTCCGCTGGCGTGCCGACACCCTGGTCCGGTTGCGACGCAGCCTCAATCTGGCCATCTGGACGCTGTTGCCGATCGGGTTTCTCGCGGCGACCGTCAACGGGCTCGGGGAGATCCAGGCCGCGACCCTAGGGCGGCTGTTGCTGACCGCCGTGACCCTCGGCTTCGCGCTGCTGCTCGCCGGCGCCTTGCACCCCACCCGCGGGGTGCTCCGAGAGCTGCTGCGGTCGCGGCCCGGCGGTTTGGCCAGCCGCACCCGCTGGCTCTGGTATCCGCTCGCGGTGGCGGTGCCGCTGGCCCTGGCCGGGCTGACCTTGGCCGGTTTTCAATATACCGCGACGACCCTGTTTCAGCTTTGGATCAATCAGCTCTGGCTGGTCCTGGGGCTGGTGGTGTTGCAACAGGCGATCCTGCGCTGGCTGCTGGTGACCCGGCGGGCGTTGACCCTGCGCACCGCGCTCGCACGCCGCGCCCGGCTCGCGGCGCTCAGCGAGTTCGGCACCGAGGTTGGCGATGAGGGGATGGGCGAGGGCGAGGGCAGTGATGGGGGCCAGGGTGGCGCGGCCGCCGCGAAGACCGAGGCGGCGTTGGACCTGATGGCGCTCGACGGTCAAACCCGCAGCTTGATCAGTGCCCTGTTGACGCTCGGCACGGGCCTCGCGCTCTGGATGCTGTGGTCCGATGTGCTGCCGGCGTTGGGTGTCCTAGAGCGTATTCCACTCTGGTACAGCAGCCGCTTGGTCGAGGGCGAGAGTCGTCTGTTGCCGGTGACCCTGGCCGACCTGGGCATTGTGCTGATCATAGCCACCGGCGCCATCGTCGCCGTGCGCTATCTGCCGGCCCTGCTCGAGATCCTAATGCTCAAGCACACCGGCATCAGCGCCGGCGCGCGCTATACCCTCATCACCTTGACCAGCTATGGCATCATCGCGGTGGCCCTGGTGAACGGGGCCGGGCGGCTGGGGCTGCACTGGGAACAGGTGCAATGGCTGGTCGCGGCCCTGGGTGTCGGTATCGGCTTTGGCCTGCGCGAGATCGCGGCCAATTTCATCGCCGGCCTGATCCTGCTGTTCGAGCGCCCGGTGCGGGTCGGTGACACCGTCACCATTGGTCTCAACGAGGGCATCGTCACTCACATCGAGGCGCGCGCGACCACGGTGCGGATTCGCGACCAGCGCGAGCTGCTGGTGCCCAATAACCAGCTCATCACACAGGAGGTCATCAACTGGTCGCTGACCGATCAGGTGATCCGCGGCGAGATCCGCTTGAGCATCGAGTACGGCAGCGACACCGAGGCCGCCCTGCGCATCCTCACCGAGATCGCCGCCGCCGATACGCGCCTGCTGACCGACCCGGCGCCCGTGATCACCGCCGCTGAGTTCGGTGAGCGGGGGATCGAGCTGCTCTTCCTCTATTTCCTACCGACGCTGGCCAACCGCATCCAGATCCGCGGCGAGCTGATCGTTGCCATCGATCGGCAACTGCGTGCCGCCGGCATCGCGATTGGGCTGCCGCGGCGGGATGTGCGACTGCGCGATGAGGTGTTGGCGAGCGCGGGTGGGTTGCAAGATGCAGGTGGGCGTTGAAAATAGACGGAGAAAGCGCTAACTTAAAGGCGTAACGGTTGATTGCGAGGTCGGGACGTGGCTCACCAGTGATCATCCCGGATAGGGGCAACGCCCTGCCCCTAATCCCACCTCTGATAGATCAATTTTCCCTCGACGATCTCCTTTTCACGCTTCCGTTCGGCATAGCCGTTCTGTGTAGTCGCGAAGTTTGTGCGTCCAGACCAAGCGCCGCTGGCATCTTGAGCACGCTCAAAGACCGCGAGACAGGCTAGCCAACCCCGCATACCCACATCAAATCGGCTCAGATAGTAACGCTTGTCTGGTCCGCCTCGGCGACCTGGCTCCAGCCAAATCTCATCCGGGCGCTGGATGTTGATGGCGGTAAAGAGCAGCCATTTCGCCCGCTCGCCTTTTTGGATTTTCCAACGCCCCTTCAGATCGAGGAATAGCGAAGCGTCGATGATGAGTTCCTGGCCGACCACATCGGTCACGACCGCAGACTCTTCATCCTAGAAAGAGCAGTTGGACGGTCGTCAGGGTGCGTCCCGCGTGGTGTCAAGCAAGGCACAACGAGGCGGAATAGTCATTCTATTCCAACGCGTTGTAACGCAGCTGGGCGCCGCGCGGGGCGTGCCCTGGCGGCTGTAGCGCCCTTCACCTGGCGGGTGACCCTCGAATACCTCCAGAACGCTAAAAAACTCAGACGCTTGCATGCGATGCTAAGCGGTCAACTGCTCTTTCTAGGTTCATCACTAAACTCGCGCATAAAGCGTTCAAACAAAGCCGGCTCTGAGAGTGAAGGTGACAGGCGTTCGACTCCGCTGATACAGCGCGGCTTTGGCATTTTGCCGCCGCTGGCGGGCTCGGTCTCACGCATCTTGGATTGATCGCGAACTGCGCCTCACTGGCGACGCACTGTTTAGCTCCGGTTGCGCTTGCGCGATAACAAGACCGCGGCAGACGCTACTTCGTTGGTCGGGTTTTGGG
>NZ_JAYESN010000038.1:0-42319 GCF_034860625.1 Lamprobacter sp. | reverse complement strand
AGCAAGGTCGGATAGAGCTGATTCTCGGGCTCTTCCACGCACAGCAGCGGACGCGGATCAGGGTCATAGAGTAAGACCAGATACGCGAACAGCTTGATCGTCCCATCGCTGACAGAGCGGTCGATGAACGGATCGGTGAATTGCTCGTTCTGGAAACGCAGGATCAACCGACCATCTTGCGTTAAAACGGGCTCGACATTGCTGACCCCAGGGACTCGATGCTGCATGGCCGAGACGATTTTGGCAAAGCGCTCCGGTTCGTTCTCGAAGAGATTGCGCGCAACGAGCTGTAGATTATCGCCCGTCACCGAAAGATGACTCGATTCACCAATCGCGTCTTTACTGCCTCTAGCAAGATTGATATGGAAATCGGAGACATGCCAATTTTCTAGGAGTTGGCGCAGGGCGTTCGCTGCCTTGAAGCGCTCGAACTGGCCAAGACCCTTGATTGCAAGCGCATCGGGAGCAACCGACTGCTGTTCGCGTTCTGGCGCATCATCCAGCTTGTCGACAGCCTCCTCGTTGCTTACCGCGTAGCCCGTGCCATTGGCAAAATCGATGAAGTGAAACGGAGAGCCATCGCGTCCGCGCTGATAGCGTAAGACCTCGCGTTTGACGACTGGCTTGCGATCATCGAGTCCGATCTTCAGCAGATAGGTCACGAGGCGCTCAACACCGGCGATCTCCATCCGAAAGCACAGCTCGATTTCGATCGATTCACCTAGATCGACATTGCGACTGATGACTTCCTGAAAACCACCGCGTGCTTGCAGCGCCTGGCGGACATTGAAGGTCAGGCAGTCCTTGAGAAAGCCAAAGACATCGAACAGCGTCGATTTCCCGGAACCGTTAGCTCCAACGATAACGCAAAAGCGAGGAATATCGTCGATGCGTGCATCGCGAAAATTCTTAAAGTTCTTGAGTCGAATCGATTCGATTTTCATGACAGCGCCAACCCAATCTGTTCGCCCTGTGATCCAGTCTCATGCGAAGCGTCGACGATGGCGCTCCAGGAGGCGATGAGTTCGTTGTAGGCGCGGGCCTCTTCGGCCCACTTCTTGCGCTCGCAGAGGGTGTAGAGGTGATAGGCGAGCTGGCGGATGTATTCGCTCTGCTCGGGCATCTGGGCGAGCAAGGCACCGGCGGTGCTTTCGCCGTCTTGCTCCAGTCGGCCGATCATCTGATGGCAGGCCTCCCAGACCGGCACCCGATCATCCTGCAGCGGGCTCCAGTCGGCGGGATACTCGGCCCATTTGAACAGCCGCACCTTGCCGCCGCCCGATTCGATCACGCCGGCCTCGCGCACACCGTCGACCGAGGTGCCCTTGGCGCGAGCCAGGGTGTCGGCCTCGCCGAAGGGGCCGGCGCTCCAGCCGTATTGGCTGAACCAGTCGTTGCAGAACAGGGTGTCGGCGTCGAAGCCGCTGCCTTCCGGGTTGAGATAGTCGGAGATGGCGCGGTTGATCATCACCAGGGCGTCGTGGACGCCCATCGGCGAGCCGTCTTGGTTCAACACCGCTTGGTATTTGGAGTAGATGGCCATGCCGGGGCCGATGGCGGCTTGAGCGAGATCGACCGGGGCGATGGGGGATTGGCCGGTCTGGCCGCCGATCATGGTCTCCAGGGCCTCGGGCATCTGCTCGCGCAGTTCGCGTTGGAAGTCGCGGCGGGATATGGAATCGGCGTTGGGATCGCGTTTGCGGCAGACGAGGACGATGGAGGATGCGAGGGCGTTAGTGCCTGAACCGATCATGCGGTTGCCCATCTCCGTGCGCATCGGCCAAGTTCCGTCGATCGAGAAACCGGCCTGAATCACCGCCTCGAGGAAGCTGACCCAGCCAGCGCTGGTGGTGCTGCCCTCCTTTGTTTCTGACTGCTTGAAGGCATAATAGATCGTGGTTGGAAACGCCGGATGGCTTTGATCGGCTAGATTCTCGATCGCACGAGTCATCCCATCCATAAAAAACTTTTCAGCCTTTTCCTTGTTGCCATGGCGGTAGGGTGTCGCAATAAGTTCCTCGGCTTTCGGAACCGCCATGGTCCCGAACAACGTAGGATAGATGTTCTTTAGGGACCGTCGTAACCAGACATAGAAAAAATCAGATAGATCTGCATAGCCAATGTTGTCGTAGTACGGGGGGTCACTCGAGATGACTTTGTGGGTACTCATTATTTGAGACCCAGCATCCGCCTGCTCGGCGAAGGATAATGGCAAGCTGGAGAGCGTTTGGCGTTCAATAACCCGGATAATGCTCCTAAGGCTCGTCTGGAAGTCTCCCGCAGCTTCTCCAAACAAATTATTTTCGGCGAAATCCCATATCATTGGGATCGCCTGTCGACCAAACAGATTACGAACTTGAGTCTTTGTGATTTCCCAACGACACAATGAATTGGCGATGTCTGACAAGCGGCTGACACCAAAACCCAAATAAACCGCCAAAGCATCCCCGTAAGCCGTCGCCCCCATCCCACCTTGATCGATCCCCAACCCATCATCCGCCATGTCCGCTGCCTTGGCATCGGCAATTGCCTTCTCTCGCGCCTCTTGCACGAGATCGGAGAAGGTCGTCAGAGCGAGAAGCTGGCGTGGGGTGAAGTAATCGCCGAAGGTCCTGAAACCATAGATTCGGCCTTGGGCATTACTAGCCCAGGTTCCACGGCTAGGAGTTTCCGGTTTCCAGCTGGGTTGAGCGGTTTCAGCGAGTTCTACTTGTTCAGCAATAGGGCTCAGATAAACACGCCCTCTCTTGCCCTCTGCGACAATTGCCATAAGCCGTTGCGACATCCTTCCAACATTCGCCTCATCGTCAATGTAGGCGTAGGTCATAGCGCTATTCGAGCAGAGACAACGGAAGCTGCCTCGACTGACCTTGGTGCCTTCCTGCGCCTCAGCCAGCGGCGTCCCAACCCGTACCTCAAACCGATACTGATCCCCCTCCACCACCGGCTCCACCCAAGCCTCCTTGCCCTTCTTGCTCGACAGCACGAAGCTCGACGCCAACGGCACATCGACATGGCTGAACGCCGGGTTCGGACTCTTCACCGTCCGCGCCCAGAGCCAGGCGATCACC
Source organism: Lamprobacter sp. (assembly GCF_034860625.1). Taxonomy (NCBI): domain Bacteria; kingdom Pseudomonadati; phylum Pseudomonadota; class Gammaproteobacteria; order Chromatiales; family Chromatiaceae; genus Lamprobacter; species Lamprobacter sp. The sequence continues at coordinate 39,248 of NZ_JAYESN010000038.1, read as the reverse complement.
GTCAGCGACTGCCCCTCGTAGAGCTTCAGATCGGGCCGCTTGGCGACCATCGCTGGCGTGATCTCGACCTTGGGATACAGATGCCCGATGCGCTTGAAGGCCTCTTCGCGCATCCAGTGCCCATAGCGGCGCACGTCTTCGGCAAGCCCGGTCGCACCCGGCCAGGGGGAAGAAAAGAGTTGAGAGGAGTGAGGAGTGAGTTCAGAGGAGTGAGGGGGCAGTTTTAGCGGCGGTGTTTGCGGCGCAGGGTTGTGAGGATTCGGCTGGTTTCGTCCAATAGGCCCCTGAGGATCTGCGTCTCCTCCTCCGGGAACCAACCGATCTGCTCGCAGAGTGTCAGCAACGTCTCCGTCTCCGCGAGTGATCCTTGCGCAATCGCTAGAAACTGCATCTTCTCCCGATCCGACTCCCGCGTCCAACCCTCGGCGATGTTCGCCGGAATTGAGACCACCGCCCGCGTGATCTGCGAGCGCATCCCGTAGGTCTCCTCTCTCGGCAACCTTGGCACCAGACGATAGACCGCCCTTGCCGCCAACATCGCCTTCTGCCAAACAATCGCCTCCCGATAATGCATGCCACTCACTCCTCACTCCTCTCAACTCACTCCTCACCTCAGGTCCGACCGGCGCACGCCCCGCGAACTTGGGCGGGATCTCGATCATCGCCTTGTTGATCATCACCGCGACCGGGTTCAGGTCGCTGGCGTAGGCCTCCAGGCCCAGGCGCTGCGCCTCCAACGGCAGCGACCCACCACCGGCGAAGGGATCATGGAAGGCCGGCAGCTTGTCGGGGTTGAACAGCTCGGCGGCCTGCGGATGGTCGCGGTTCAACTGGCAGGTCTCGCGCCAACTCTCGCGGATGGCCTCTCGGGCGCGTTCGAGCACCTCCTCGTTGTTGGTGTTCTCCCACTTGACCAGGTCGCGGAGGATGGCAAACAGCTTCTCGCGCTTGATCTCGGCCTCTTGCTTGTTGACGCCGTATTTGAAGCCACCGTCCTGCTGATAGCCGGGGTCATTGACCATCTGCGCGAAGATCACCGCCCGCGCTGCGGCGAGTGGTCGCCGCGCCCACCACAGATGCAGGGTGCTCGGATGCCCGTGGCGGATCGATTTCTCGCGCGATGCGGCGGCGTTGATGTCGTCGAGCGGCAGGGCGACTTCGATCAGCTTTTTGGGGGATTTGATGGTTGGTGTTGTCACGCGCTTATATCCGTTTCGTTCTCGAACCAGTTGTCGATGCGCAAGCCATTGAAATCGCGAAAGTCATTGACGTTCCGGGTGACCAAGATGCAGTCGTTGACGGCGGCGATGGCGGCGATCTCGGAATCGGGATACGCGGGCGTCTTGCCGGCCTTGCTCAGGCGCGCGCGCTCGGCGGCTTGCCAGTGCGCGGCGCGCTCATCGAAGCTCAGGATCGGCATGGTGGGCCTGAGGCGTTTGAAGAGATAGTCCTCGATCTGATCGCGACGGCGCCCCGGCGTCAGTCGAAACATCCCATAGAGCAGCTCCTGCCAGGTGATCGCACAGAGGGCCAGGGCGCGGCTGTGTTGGCGTAAGCCCTCAAGCACGGCGGCATTCGGGTGCTTGACCAGTGGCTCGGACAGGATGTTGGTATCGAGCAGGTAGGTTAATCCGGCCATGCGAACTCGCGGGGCGGCTGGCGATCGCGCCAGGCGTCGATCTCCTGCGCAGTCCAGTCGATGGGCTGAAAGTCAGGATCGGCACGCATTGCCTGAATCTGATCCCAGAAGTTTGGCGGATCGACGCTTTGGCAGAGACGGGTATAGGCATCTTCGGAGACGAGTACCGCCACAGGCTTGCCCCGACGGGTGATCCGAATCGCTTCACCGCGTTCAGCGCGTTGAATGAGTTGCGTCAGATGGGTCTTGGCCTCGGCGATAGAAGTATCAGGCATGGGTCAGATTCCTTATAGTCATCAAGATGGCCATCCTAGGCAGGGCCTTGTGCCGTTGTCCATCGTTCGGCCCGCGTCAGTCGGTAGAGTTGATGCGGACCTTGCAGCGCCCGACCCAACTCGCGCGGGTCATCATGCTCGGTCAGTCGCTCCATAAATGCGACCAACCGCTGTTGCACTGGACGATCCAGCTTCGCCAGCTCACGCTTAGCGCGCGGCTTTAGGGCAATCTGCCAGGGCATCTTAGAGCCCCAGTTCGCGCTTCACTTCCTCCAGCGAAATTGGCTGTTCGCCATCATTGAGGGCGGCCAGTGCGTCGCTAAGATCCTTGGCGTCTTCCAGATAATGCTCCACCAGGGCGGCAACCAGTTGTTCTGGAGTCTGGCCCTGAAACCTGGCTAATCCAGCCAGTGCAGTGGCCGCCTGATCAGGGATGTGAACGCTTAGATTCGTCATGCGCGACCCCGCAATGGGCGTGGATGTTGATCAAAGCTCGTCGCCAGGCAATGGCGCCACATCAGGTGAGGAATCCAAAAAGCGCTGATAAGCAGCACGATCGCCACGAGCGCCTCTTTTTTGTAAATGCTCAATTGTCATGATCGCGCTTATCTTCTCGGCAGCAGCGGATGAGAGCAATTGGTCGACGGTAATGCCTTGATCCTGGGCGATTTGCCTCAGTCGACCAGCAAGACTATCCGGAATATTAATCGTCAGGGTGCTCATGCCATCGTCTCCAATCGTCTCAACAAGAGGCCGGGAGGTAGAGGCTCAATCCCCCACCGCTCGACCCCTCTAAAATCGCGAAGGTTATGGGTAACGATGTACCGGCAACTTGCGGCAACTGCAAGCTCCAGCACAAAGTCGTCGTCAGGGTCCACGAGAACAGGTCGCCACCGATAGTAAATCTCTTGCAAGTGGCTGATTGAAATGAGGTAGTCGAGAAAGTCATCGACCTCCCTCGGCAGTCTTCCCGCCAAATTCTCACGACGAAGCAAGGTCGCTCGATATTCCTCGAACAAGGGCACCGACAGCGCAGGTTGAATCCGTGCGTCGGGAAGTAACGACATCAGCGCGCGAGATGCCCCATAACGAGATCGCGCGGCAGCCACAAGCACACTGGTATCAAGCACAACTCTCACGTTAGGCGCCTCTCAGCCTTGTCGCCAGGTGCGAAATCGCTCTGTGTTGTCGGGGGCGAACATTGCACGTTACTCACTGATTGGCGATCAGGTGATCGCGTGATTGGTCATCCTAGCGTATCTGGCGCAACGGCCCGCGCCAGGAGTTCATCCAGGCTGTAATTGATGCTCGCCACCCCAAAATCCGGCTCACGGCTGAACGGATTGCGCAGGTAGAACGGCCCCTCGTGCTGCTCGCCGTCGACAATCACAATCGCCAAGATGAACTGCTCAGCCTGGTTCAGCCCATAGAGGATCTCGTTGCGGCTGACGGTGATGGTGCGCTGGCCCTTGGCGCGGCCCTTGACCTCGATGTGCCGATCCGGCGGCAGCGAGCCATCGGCTCGCGGCGATGGTCTCGCGGTGAGGTCCCAACCGCATTTCTCGGCGCTGACATCCTTGACCTGATGTCCGAGCGCGGTCTCGACGGCGGTCACCGCTTGCATCGCGATCTGCTCGACGCGGGCGCGGGCGGCGGCATCGGCCTGGACATCGGTTGAGTGAGGCGTCTCGCCCTTACGCGCGGCGAGCAGCCCTTGCGGGATCACCAGCGCGCCGCTCATCACCACCGGCGTGCTGGAGACCAGGGTCTTCATCGCCGTCAGCTCGGCGGTGCGTTGTTGCAGGCGCGCGCTCAGCTCATCGACCCGGCGCCTGGCCATCTCGGGTTGCATCCGTGGCTGCCTGCCGGCCTTCACATCATCGGTCAGCTTCATGTAGCGGTCGGACCAATGGCTGATCTCCTTGACCAGCCGCTCATGGATCGCGTTGAGCTGCTTGTCGGCCTGGCGCTCGCGGCGGTCCTTGACCTCGGCGAGGTGCTCGGGGACCAGGTGCGCGGAGGCGTGGCTCAGGGCCAGGGCCTCGAGGTCGGCGTTGAGCCAGGGGGCCTTGAGCAGATCGCTGATCAGTGCCTGATCTGCGGGGTCGATCGGCACCAGGTCGAGGTGCGGTGCCCAGCCGGCGCGGGTCGCCTTGGCCTGTTGGTCGATCTGCACGAACTGCAGGCGGCGCGAGGCGAGGCCCTGCTGGCCTTGGGCGTCCGCGGTGCTCTCGCGCACACCGTGCTCGATCATGAACAGGACCTTGGGCTCAAGGCTCTCGTCGGTGGGGTCGACCAGCACCGCGCCCTGCTTGAGCTTGGGCCGGTGGGCCTGCAGGATCAGGTCGGTGGTGGCCTGCATCAGCGGATGCCTGGGGTGGATCAGGTCGGCCATCGGCTTGCCGGCTTGGCGGACCTGCTGCTTCTCAAAACAGATCCGCTCGTATTGTTTCAGCACCGGGGTGCGGGTCTCACCGATCACTCGATCGCGCTCGCGGATGATGGCCGGGACGTGCTTGACCTCGAAGCGGCCGGCCTCGCGCGGGCGCAGCTCGCCGCCGAGTGTGGTGAAGGCTTCGGTGAAGAAGGCGCGGATGAAGTAGGGCTGCAGCTTGCGCGCCTCGGCCTTCTCCATCTCCTCCTTGACCGCATAGAGCGCTTCCAGCCCCATGTGCTGATCGACCAGGGCGTTGCGGCGCAGGATCTCGTGCAGATGCTCGGCATCGAGCGCGCCCTCGATCACCTGGCTCATGCGCGCCTTCACCTCGGGGTCGTCGCCGTAGCGGATCGCCTGGACCAGCAGGTCTTTGAGCGAGAGGTTATCGAAGGCCTCGCCGAGCACGTCGAAGACCTTGCCGCCCAGGGCGGCGCGCTCGGTCTCGATCTTGTCGAACAGCTTCTGGAAGACCTCGCCCTCGCGGGTCTCGTTGGCGACGATGTTCCACAGGTGGCAGACCTCGGTCTGGCCGATGCGGTGGATGCGCCCGAAGCGTTGCTCGAGCCGGTTGGGGTTCCAGGGCAGGTCGTAGTTGACCATGAGGTTGGCGTTCTGCAGGTTGACGCCTTCGCCGGCGGCGTCGGTGGCGACGAGGACGGTGACCTCGGGGTCGTTGCGGAACTCTTCTTGGATCTTGCGCCGCTCGTCGCGGTGGGTGCCGCCGTAGATGATGCGCACCGCGTGCGGGTTGCCGAGCAGGTCTTGGATGCGCGCGAGCAGGTAATTGAGCGTGTCCTTGTGCTCGGTGAACAGGATCAGCTTGCGGCGACTGCCACCGGCGGTGAACATCTCCGGCTGGTCTTGCAGCAGGCTGGAGAGTTCTTCCCACTTCTTGTCGTTGCCGGAGGCGACCAGGCGCTGGGCCTGCTGCTCCAGGTCCTTCAGGATCAGGATCTCGGCCTCCAGCTCGGGGATGGTCTCGGCGGCGGAGGCTTGATCGACCACTTGGTCGGCGAAGCGCTCGTAGTCTTCGGCGCTCAGTTCGTCGTCGAGGTCGTCGGGGAGTTCGAGGAGTGAGTGGGGGAGTTCAAGGAGTGAGTGGAGAGGAGTGAGGAGTGAGTGGGATGTTGGCGAGGGATGGACTCTTTCCTGACTTCTCTCCACTCTTTTCTCTGCATTCACGTGCAAGCCGAGCTTTTCCTCACCGAGGCGGCTTTTTAGGCGCTGGCGTCGACGCTTGAGCGATTGGTAGATGGCCTCGGGGCTGGAGGCGAGGCGGCGTTGCAGTTGCGTAAGGGCGAAGCCAACGGTGTTGCGCTTGTTGCCGCCAAGCCGGTCGGCGCGGTTCATCTCCTCGCGCACATAGGTGGTGACCTGCTCGTAGAGGGCGGCCTCCAGCGGTGAGAGGGCGTAGTTGGCGGTGTAGGCGCGGCGCTCGGGGAACAGCGGGGTGCCGTCGAACTTGAGCAGCTCTTCCTTGACCATGCGGCGCATCATGTCGGAGACGTCGACCTGGTGCGCGCCTTCGCGGAACTTGCCGTAGAAGCGATCCCCGTCGAGCAGGGAGAGCCAGATCTGGAAGTCTTCTTCCTTGCCGTTGTGCGGCGTGGCCGTCATCAGCAGGAAGTGGCGGCTGATCGAACCAAGCAGCTCGCCGAGCTGAAAGCGCTTGGTCTTGGCGACCTTGTTGCCGAAGTAGGTGGCCGAGAGCTTGTGCGCCTCGTCGACGACGATCAAATCCCAGTCGGTGGTCCGCAGCTGGGCCTGAACGTCCTCGTTACGCGAGAGCTGATCGAGCCGGCAGATGAGCCGGTCTTGCTCGTCGAAAACGTTACCTGAAGCGCACTGCTCCTGTTTCTCGCGGCTGAAGACCTCGAAGTGCAGGCCGAATTTCTCCAGCAGCTCGTCTTGCCACTGCTCGGTGAGGCCACCGGGGGCGACGATGAGGATGCGCCGGGCATCGGCGCGCATCAGCAGCTCCCGGATCAGCAGGCCGGCCATGATGGTCTTGCCCGCGCCGGGGTCGTCGGCGAGCACGAAGCGCAGCGGCTGCTTGGGCAGCATGGCCTCGTAGACGGCGGCGATCTGGTGCGGCAGCGGTTCGACGTTGGAGGCGTGCACCGCCATCATCGGATCGAACAGAGCGGCCTGGCTGATGCGGTAGGCCTCGAGGCCGAGCTTGAAGGCGGCGCCATCGGCATCGAAGGCCCAGGCGCGACCGGCTTGGGCCAGTTCCAGGCGGGCCTCGTCGGTGCGGAACAGCATCTGCTCGCCAAGGCGGCCTTGGCTGTCTTTGTAGTAGGCGGTGAGGGCGTGATCGCCGATCGGCTCGACCTGGACGATGCGGACGATCTCGTCGTTGAGGATGCCGCGGATCTGGGCGCCTTTCTTGATGGCCTCGAGTCTGAGCATCCGGCGTCTCAGGAGGGCCGCGTCAGCACAACGCATTGAAGGCGGATCGGGACACCTTGGACTCCGATGGTGTCACCGTCGTGCACATGGATCGCGTGACCGAGGGGCGTCTCGGCGTTCGGTCGGCTAGGGTCAAGGCCGCAAGGAGCCAACTGGGCAAGAAACGCCCTCGACAGGTTCCACCTCATGTGATGCAAGACCGATACTCCTCCAACCCTTCCATGTCACCGCCCGGCTGCAGGCGAAGACCATCATAAGCTGCCTGATGAGACGGCTTAGGCACCTCTAACAGCAGCCACTAACAGAGACTAGCCCAACCATGCCGCTTTGCCAAACGGATCCTCTTTCTGAATGGCCAGCAAGGTGACCCCCTATCCCTACGACGAGGCTGCTGCTGCATGCGCTGGAAACATTTGGCGGCTAGACGATCTGCTCAACCTGGTCTAGCTGAGTCATCACGCGGTCAGCACTGACGCCAATCAGCTTAGGGTCGTCTTCCCGAAGTCTGAGTGATCGCGCATCGCCAGCAAAGAGCGCGGTCTTGAGTCCAAGCTGTTGTGCTGGCCAGATGTCATTACGGCGATCGTTGCCGATGTAAAGCACTTGTTCTGGCGGGATGCCGTGCTTGCGTGCGAGGCCATCGAGGGCGACTTGGTAGATGATGGTTGATGGCTTGGCTTCGCGCAGTTGGTAGGACCAGGCGCTGCAGCTGGGCTCGAGTCCGAGCTCGGCGGGTGCTTGGCCAAGAACGGCTTCCAGGATCAAGGGTGTGTAGAACTGGGCATTGGAGACGATGCCGAGCAGTAAGCCGCGTTGGCGTAGCGCGCCGAGTAGGTCGGCCAGACCGGGCATCGGCCAGACCGGATTGATCCGGCACTCGTACTCCACTGCAATCCGTTCCAACTGTTGTGGGGTTGCCTGGTATCCATGCTCGGCAAGCAGGGTTGCCCAGATTGCTCGAATATCCACTTCCGGGTAAAGCTTGCCACTGGCCCGAGCATCTGCGTGATCGGCGCGGATGGCAGCGCTCAGACGCTCGCCGATGGGGGCTCTCAGCTGTTGCTGGATGCCGCTCCGCGATGGCCGGGTGTCGGCGTTAATGCCTGCATTTGCGAGCAGTGCTGGGAGGCCGATCGACCCCGACGGGTTGCCGCCGAGCCCAATATCGCCGCTGGCGGAGATCAATAGCGTGCCGTAGACGTCGAAGAGCACGGCTTTGATCCCCTGGAGCGGCTCCAGCCATGGCTCCATGCCGGTCGGCTTGGGCTCGAGTGGGGTGCTGAGGTCGCGGATACGCGCGATGAGTGTCTGGTCGGTCATGCGCCGCTTCCAACCGGGGTATGGGCGTGATAGGCGTTTGTCATGCTAGAGCTTGTGGTGTCTGGCTCAGGTTCGCAGCAGGTGGAGCCGCTCCGGGGCCTGGAAACGGGCGATGAGCGCTCGGCCATCGGCCTGGTCGCGCAACGGGGCGGTGGGGGCGTTGAGCAGAGATTGGTAGATCGCTTCAAGCCGGCGTCGGTAGCCGTCGATCAGGTATTCGCGCTCGACCACAGCCTGGTTGCGCGCGATCAGCTCGGCCTCGGCGGCGAGCGGCGGTGAGGTAGCGTCGAGGGCGGAGCCGGCGGCTGGGTCGGCGCGGACGTGCCGTAGCACCTGTGTTTGCGCGTCTTCGTCGAGGCGGCCGAAGTCGACCCGGCTATCTTCATCCAGGGCCACACGCCAAGCGCGTTCGAGGTCATCCGCCTCGCGCTCGCGACCATAGGCACTGGCGGCGGCTGCCAGGGCTTGATCAAGGCGCCGGCGCAGCGCTGCCGCATCGAGCCAGTCAAGCGGCACCGGCAGGCGCCGATAGAGCCCGCTGAGGTCGAGCCCGTCGGCGCTGAAGTCGGCAGTGATCTCGGGCAGATCGCGTCCGGCGACGGGTCGGCCGATGAGCCAGGGCTCGAGAAACGCGAGGCCGAAGCCTTCGGCGACGCTGGTGGTCATCAGCGCATGACTGGAGGCGAGTAGGGCGCCGAAATCGCTGTTGCCGGCACCAAGCTCGAGGTCGACCGGCAAGGCTAGCTCCCGAGCCAGTGAAACCCAACGCTGGTAGATGGGCTGCTCCAACGGATTCTGGGGTGCTAGGGTCGTTGCAAAGCGATCGTCAGGGCCGGCGAGCGCGGCCCAGAGCAACAGCTCGCCGAGATTCTTGCGGCGGATGGCACGGGTCGGATAGAGCCAGCGGCGATGATCGATGCCGACTGCGGTTTGCTGGCGGCTGGGCGGACGACTGGCCTTGCTGTCCTGCTCGCCCGCGAAGGAAACCGCATTGGGAAGACGATGGAGTTGCGTGCTCGGCACGCCCGCTGCAGCAAAAAAGCCATGATCACGCAGATTCAAGGTTGCGTAATGGATCTGCGGCGCCACTGGATAGAGGTGCGCGGAGAGTCCTGCACCATCTTGGGCGCCGATGGTCTCAAGCATGCGCCGGTAGAGGGCAGGGCGGCCGTCCTCAGCGAAATCATGCGGCTGCAGCAACAAGCGATGACCAGCCTCGGCGAGCGCGCGGAGGGCGTCAGGGAGGGCGAGGTTCTTGCCGAGGCAATGGTTGTGCACATGCCAGAGGTCTGGAGCAGCGCCGAGCATGCGCTTTGCGGCCTGCTCCATGGCTTGCTGTAATGCCTTCGACCCCAGGGGCGGGCGGCGCTCCTCGTAGCCGAGCGCGGGGATTACCTCGATGCGGGCCGCGAGCGAGCCTGGTTGCTGCGCTGGCTCACCGCTCAGCACCAGGACCGAGTGACCTGCCGCGGCAAGGGCCGCGCAGGCGTGCTGGATCACCCGGGTGACACCCCCGGTCTGCAGATGGAAATGGACGATCGCGATACGCATGCTGTGGGATCATAGCCTGGATCGCTTGCCGATTTGATGATTCTGCTGTGACGCGACCGGCGCTGCGGCCCTGTGTCGAAGGCGACTGAGCGCGATGCTGGCTGTTCGCGGCCTGGTTGGGCACAGGTTATGCCGCACCGGGCGCACTGTGGCGCCCTGCAACCTTGGCCAGCAGGATCGACGGCAATGGTCTTGAGCGCTCGCGATGGATTCGTGGCAGGGTCGATGATCGAGCATCAATCGCCGGATGATTGCCGATTGCAGCTCGGCCTCCTTGACGACCGCGTAGACAGTTCTTCAAACAGATCCCCCGCAGTGCGCATGAAGCAACCGGAAAACATTGGTTTCGTCTCGACTCGCTTTGCCGGTACCGACGGTGTCTCATTGGAGGCGGCGAAATGGGCCGAGGTGCTCTGGCAAAGCGGGCATGTGAGCGCCTGGTATGGCGGCGTGCTCGATCGCGATCCGGCGATGAGCCTCTGCATCCCGGAGGCCTTCTTCGATCATTCGGAGAACCAGTGGATCAATGCCCAGCTTTGGGGCCGCACCCGTCGCAGTCCTGAGGTCAGCCGCCGCATCCGCGAACTGGCGCAGTATCTGAAGTCGACTCTTTATGCGTTTCGTGCGCATTTCGACCTCGATGTGCTGATCATCGAGAATGCGCTGACCATCCCGATGCAGATCCCGCTTGGGGTGGCGATCACCGAGTTCCTGCTCGAGACCGGGATGCCGGCGATCGCCCATCACCATGATTTCATGTGGGAGCGGCAGCGGTTCCAGATCTCGGCGGTCGATGATTATCTTGAGATGGCCTTTCCGCCGCGCGTGCCGCATATGCAGCATGTGGTGATCAATCAGGCTGCGCGTGAGGAGATCGCTTGGCGAAAGGGGTTGCCAAGCATCCTGGTCCCCAATGTCTTCGATTTCGAGAACCCTCCAGGTCCGCCCGATGCTTACGCGGCCGATGTGCGCCAGGCCTTGGGGCTGCACGACCAAGAGCTGCTGGTGTTGCAGCCGACGCGGATCGTGCCGCGTAAGGGCATCGAGAACGCCATCCATCTGATCCGCCGGCTCAAGCTGTCGCACGCGCATCTGGTCATCTCGCATCACAGCGGCGATGAAGGCTACGAGTATGAACGCCAAATACAGCAACTGGCGCAGGATGAGGGGGTGTCGCTGAAGCTGTTCGGCGAGCGTATGGCCGACCGTCGCCAGCTCGATCAGACGGGGCAGAAGGTTTATGTGCTCAGTGATCTCTATCCACATGCGGATCTGGTCACCTTTCCGAGCCTCTATGAGGGATTCGGTAATGCGTTACTCGAGGCGATCTACTTCCGACTGCCGATCGTGATCGGCCGTTACAGCGTCTATCAGCGCGATATCGAGCCCAAGGGCTTTCGCTTGCCGGTCATCGACGGCGTGATCGACAAATCCACCGTCGAGCAAACGCGGACGATCCTGGCCGACCCTGGCTATCGCGCCGAGCTGGTCGAGCACAATTACCGCGTGGCGAGCCGCTTCTACAGCTACCGTGTGCTGCGCGATAGCCTGCGCAGCCTGATCAATAACGTGCGCAACATGACGGAGTGAGCCATGGTGGTGGTTGAGCGGCGTGTCTATGAGCGCATAGGTGAGCGTCTCAGACGACTCTATGGCGAGGATAGACTACCGCAGCTGATGGATCGGTTGCAGCTGATCATCGGGCGCTATGGCGTCGGCGCTGATTGTCCACCCGAGGCCCTCGGCTGCGCGCCTTGGGATCAGACTGATGCGGTGCTGATCAGCTATGGCGATATGGTCTGCGCCAGCCAGGAGGCGCCTTTGGCAACGCTGCGGCGCTTCCTCGAACAGCATGTTGGCGACGCCATTTCGGGCTTGCATCTGCTGCCCCTGTTTCCATACAGCTCTGATGATGGCTTTGCCGTGATCGACTATCGGCAGATCGATCCGGTGCTTGGCCGCTGGTCGGATGTCGACGCGCTGGCCGAAGACTATCGGTTGATGCTCGACTTGGTGGTCAACCATGTCTCTAGCCAGAGCCGCTGGTTCCGTGCTTACACCAATGGCATGGCACCAGAGCGCCACTACTTTATTGAGGTTGATCCCAAGGCTGACCTGTCGGCGGTGGTGCGACCGCGCACCTCAGCGTTATTGCGGTCCGTGCAAACGCCCTATGGCGAGCGCCATGTCTGGGCCACCTTCGGCCAGGATCAGATCGATGTCGATTTCAGCAATCCAGATGTGCTCTTTGAATATCTGGATATCCTACTGTTCTATGTGCACCACGGCGCGCAGATCATTCGTTTGGATGCGATCGCCTATCTCTGGAAGCAGCTCGGTAGCCCCTGTATCCATCTGCCGAAGACACATGAGGTGGTCAAACTGTTGCGTGACTTGCTGGCGCTCGTGGCGCCGACGGTGCTTTTGATGACCGAGACCAACGTCCCGCACGCCGAGAATATCAGCTATTTTGGCGAGGGTAACGAAGCGCATATCGTCTATCAATTCAGTCTACCGCCGTTGTTGTTGCATGCCATGCACAGCGGTAATGGGCGCTATCTAACCGAGTGGGCCGCCTCATTGGCGCCGCCGCCTCCGGGCTGCACCTACTTCAACTTCACCGCTTCGCATGATGGCATCGGGGTGCGCCCACTTGAGGGTCTGTTGCCGCAGTCGCAGCTCGATGCCTTGGTCACGGCGATGGAGGAGCGGGGTGGGCTGGTGTCGCGGCGGAGCAATCCGGACGGCTCGGCAACGCCTTATGAGCTGAATATCACCTATTTCGAAGCGGTTGGAATCCCCGGCGATCAGGAGGTTTCAATCCGGCGTTTCCTCTGTGCTCAGACCATTGCGATGAGCCTCCAAGGCATTCCGGGCATCTATTTCAATAGCTTGCTTGGGGCTTCTAATAATCTGCGCGGGGCTGAACAGAGCGGGCGCGCGCGGACCATCAATCGGCAGAAATGGGCGTTGCCGGAGCTTGAGGTCATGCTCGGCGAGGACTCCAGCCATCAGGCGCGGCAGCTGTTGCCTGAATACCTGCGGCGGCTTAGGATTCGGCGCGCGCAGCCGGCCTTTCATCCTGATGGCCCGCAGCAGGTGCTGGAGCTATCGGCTGGCCTGTTTGGGGTGCGTCGTCTGGCGCCGGATAACAGTCAGTCGCTCTGGATGATTGCCAATCTCACCGGTGCGCCGGTTCAGCTTGGCTTCGGGCGTTTGGTGCGACGGCCGCGCGAGCTGAACTGGACCGAGCTGATTGGTGGTTGGCATCACAACGGCGAGCAATTGCCGAGCCGGTTCGAGCTAGAGCCCTACCAGGTCGCTTGGCTGGTCGGACGCTGATGGGCGTCCTGGTGGCTGGGTCGATCGCAAACAGAGCCTTTAAGATGCCGTCCATGTTGCCGTCCATCTTCTCCTTCTTGATGATTGCCAAACGCTGGCCTTCAAATCCTAAGGATGCTGGCAGGCCTCTGCCAGGTCTCCGCAGCAGCTTCTATGCTGCTGCGCTGCCGCTCCTGTTGCTACTAGGACTGTCGCTGGTTGGCTGTGGCGGCGGCTCCGGGCCTCGGGACGCTGCCGATCTCTTGCATGTGGGCTGCTTGCAGCAGCCTGAGCGCGGACGCTGTGGCCAACCCCGTCCAGCCTTCTACTATGACTATCAGTCCGATAGTTGCCGCCCGTTTATGCAGGGCGTTTGCGACCCTGATTGGCTGTTTCAGTCGTTGCGCGACTGTGTTCGCATCTGTGGCGGACGTCCCGCCCCTTGAGAAGGACAAAAAAGTTGCTTGCTTATCAGCTTGATTGGGCGGTTTCTTCCTCTTCTTGAGGGTGCATCCTTCTGACTTGGGTCTTGTCAGGCGAGGGGCTCGAGGTGCAGGTGCGGATGCTGCTCATCCATGCCAGCGGCATCGCCAGGGCCATGCGGATGCGCCTCTTCGCTGGCGCTCACTGGCAGAATGGCGAGGTGGCCGTGATGCACGCCGGGCTGGGCGATGACGGCATCGGCGAAGGTTTGAACCCGGTTGCTAGGCCCGCGCAGGATGACGGTCTCCAAGCAGTAATCGTGACTCAGATGCACATGCATGGTCGAGACCGTGAGGTCGTGATGATCATGGTGGGCCTGGGTGAGCCGCGCGGCGAGTTCGCGCTCATGATGGTTGTAGACGTAGCTCAGGGTCGCAATGCAGTCTCCCTCAGGCTGGTCCGCGAGCTGTTCGCTATGGAGCCGGTCGCGGATGAGGTCGCGGATGGCCTCAGAACGGTTGTGATAGCCGCGCCTGGACATGTAGCCCTCGAAGGCGTCGGTGAGGGCGTCGTCAAGTGTGATGGTAAGGCGTTGCATCCTGGTGAGTAGTGAGTAGTGAGTGGTCTTGTTGGGGGGCGGTTGCTTGTTGATGACCGACGACGGAGGGCTTGTCGGCCCGTTGCAGTGGCTGACCCTAAAAAGAGCATCTTAACCGCAGATGACGCAGATGACGCAGATGAATGCAGAGCTTTCAATACAGGGCTGAGAGCCGCAGGCTTCCGCTTGGGTAAGGTTCTGATGAGACAAGCCTTGGGGCGAAGCTGGTATGATCTTTTTGCCGATTCTGCTTATTGTTGTCGCTTATGGCCCACATCCCTGATGGAGTTCTCTCTGCGCCTGTGCTCGTCACCGGCGCCCTGATCTCAACCGGTCTGCTCGCGATCGCGCTGCGCCGCCTGCGCGAGGCTGATCTCCCGCAGGCGGCGGTGCTGGCCGCCGCCTTTTTTGTCTCCTCGCTGATCAGCGTGCCACTCGGCCCGAGTAGCGTGCATCTCTTACTGAATGGGCTGATGGGGCTGCTGCTGGGCTGGGCGGCACTGCCCGCGATCTTTGTTGCGCTGTTATTGCAGGCGGTCTTTTTCGGCTTTGGCGGTCTGTTGGTGCTAGGCGTGAATACCATGAATCTGGCGCTACCTGCGCTGGTTGTCGCGCTGCTGCTGCGGCCGATGCTGAAACGCGTACTGGGGCCTGCGCCGCCGCAAGGCTTGAGCGATTCTACTGAGGCGGCCGATGTTGACGCGGTGCTCGATGTTGACGCGGTGCTTGATGCCAACGCAGGCGAGAGCGCTGCTGTATCTTCTGCGACGGCAGCCGAGGCCGAGGTCATCAGCCCGCGGCAGCGTCATCAAGCCTTCGGCTTTGGTGTTGCTGCCGGCCTGCTTGGCGTTGCGCTGACTGCCCTGATGCTCTGCGGGAGCCTGCTCATGAGCGGTGAGCCCTTTGCGCCGGCTGCGCGCCTGATCGCCATGACCTTTGTGCCCTTAGCCTTGGTCGAAGGGCTGCTGACCGGCGTCGTGGTCACCTTCTTACTGCGGGTCGAGCCAGCGCTGCTGAGATTGGGCGAGGTTGGCCAAGATGCTGAGTGATCTACGCGCTCAGTGCCCTGATTGGCGGGTTCGCGCTTGGGTTGCCGGCAGGCTGCCGCGACAGGCGCCGGGGTTAGCGTCTTCGCTGGGCCCTATCCAGGTTGCCGGGAGGCTGCTGGTCGGCCTGGCCCTGTTGATCCTCAGCGGTCCTGTGCAGGCCCATCGGTTGCAGGTCTTTGCCAGCGCGGATGGGGACCAGATCCAGGGGCGAGCCTATTTTGTTGGCGGGCATCCCGCGCGTGGCATCGAGATCCAGCTGCTGGACGCCGATGGCCAGCGGGTAGCTGAGCTGAGCTCGGATGACGAGGGGCGGTTTCGCGCTCAGGTGCCTGCCGCAGAGGAGTATCGAGTCGTTGCAAAGTCGGCTGACGGTCATCGTGCCGAATGGCCGATCGCGGCCTCCGAGCTGGTCGGAGCGTTTGATGCTGTCACAGCATCGGCTGCACCTGCTGCGGGCGTCTCGAGCAACGGCCTGAGCCCGGACCTCATTGTGGCGATGCCAGCGCTGGCGGAGCCCGCGCGCCAAGACGATAGGCTGTGCTTTCCTGCCGGCACCGACCTCGAGCGGGCGCTGAGTGCTGCGATTGAACGAGGGTTTGAGCAGGGGGTCGGGCTGCAGCTTGAGCAGCGGCTTGAGCAATCGATGGCGCGACAGTTGCTCCCATTGCGCGAGGCCCTGGCTGAGGCGCAGGGGCGAGCCTCGTTCCGTGACCTCTTGGGGGGGCTTGGCTATATCGCTGGCCTTGCCGGACTCGGCCTCTGGTGGACGCGGCGTCGCGAGCAGCAGCGCTCCGTCCGGGACAATATCGATGACTGATCCGCTAGGGCCGGGCCAGGCTGGGTCTGATCCGTTGACCTCGGGTGAGGCCAAGTTCGGTTGGGCCGATCCTGCTCGGGCCAAGTCTGCTCAAGGCGGGCTCGCGCGGGTTGAGCGCATGCAGTCCAAGCTGGGATTGGGCCTGCTCGAGCAGGCCTTCGGTGAACGACCGGATCGACTCGCCGTATTCGATCCGCGCGCACGGGTCATCATCGCGGCCCTGTTTGCGACTACAGTGGTCTCGCTGCAGTTACTGAGCACGGCAGGCCTGGCCTTGTGCGGCGCGATCTTGGTCGCCTGGCTTGGCGGTGTCTCGGTGAGTCGTTTGCGCTATCTGCTGCCGCTCGAACTGTTGATGCTGGTGCTTGTGTTGACGCTGCCGTTCTCGGTGCCCGGGGCTCCACTGCTACAGCTAGGGCCTTTTGCAGCCAGTGCTGAAGGGCTTGCGCTGGCGCTGCTGATCCTGCTCAAGGCCAATGCCGTGGTGCTGATCCTCTTCGGGTTGGTCGGCGCCATCGGCCCCGGCCCAACGGTACATGCGCTGGCGAGCCTGGGGCTGTCGGCTAAGCTCTGCCATCTGCTGTTGCTGACGTTGCGGCAGATCGAACTGGTCGGTGCTGAATATCGCCGTATGCGCCTGGCGATGCGGGCTCGCGCCTTCGTGCCACGCAGCGATCGGCATAGCTGGCGCGCGCTGGGCTGGCTGATCGGGATGTTATTGGTGCGCAGCCTGGCGCGCGGCCAGCGGGTTGCTGATGCCATGCGCTGCCGGGGCTTCGCTGGCGAGCTTCGGCTGTTGCAACGATTCCACTGGCAGCGATCCGATACGCTGCTGTTGTTCAGTACATTGCCGGTGCTCGCGGGCCTGCTGCTGGTCGATTCAAGCTTGATTCAAACGTGATAAAACTCGATTCAAACGAGACCTCCAATGCCCAGCCCGAGCTTATGTGGATCGCGAAAACAACCCATCTGGACGCCCTGAGATGGATGATCCTGGTCTGACCAGCGGCAGCGGTGATCTGCTCGTTGAGCTTGCCGACCTGACCTTCGGCTACGGGGGCAGGCCGCTCCTGAGCAGGGTCAATCTGCGGATCAGCCGGCGCGAGCGGGTGGCGCTGATCGGCCCGAATGGCGCTGGCAAGAGCACCTTGCTCCATCTGATCGTCGGCCTATTGTCGCCGAGTGCCGGTCAGGTGCGGGTGCTGGGCAGGAATTGTTGTACTGAGGCCGATTTCCGCTTTGCGCGCGCCAGGGTTGGACTGGTGTTCCAGCACAGCGATGATCAGCTGTTTTGCCCGACCGTACTCGATGATGTTGCTTTTGGGCCGTTGAATCTGGGGCGTTCGCCGGCGGAAGCGGCCGCTGCCGCCGAGCGCAGGCTGGCCGCGTTGGGTCTGGCGGGCTATGGACCCCGGGTCACGCATCGCCTCTCTGGCGGTGAGAAACGCTTGGTGGCCTTGGCCACGGTGCTCGCCATGGACCCCGAGTTGCTGTTGCTCGATGAGCCGACCACGGGGCTGGATGCGGCCAGTGAGGCGCGTCTGCTCGACCATCTGGATGCGCTGCCGCAGGCCATGTTGATCGTCTCGCATGAACAGCGGGTGCTCGAGCGCCTCAGCACCCGAGCGCTGTTGCTGCAA
Organism: Lamprobacter sp.; assembly: GCF_034860625.1. Lineage (NCBI taxonomy): Bacteria > Pseudomonadati > Pseudomonadota > Gammaproteobacteria > Chromatiales > Chromatiaceae > Lamprobacter > Lamprobacter sp. Next base: position 21,766 of record NZ_JAYESN010000038.1, on the reverse strand, counting down.
CAGGGTCGGTTGGTCGAGGCCGAGTTGCATCGGCATCCGCATCAACATCGTCATGCCCATCTGCATTTGCATACGCCCGGCCTCGAGCATGATCAGGACCGCTTCGGTCAGGACCATATCAATGCCTTGCCCTTGCATGCGCATGCGCATCCCGGTGATGCCGACGAGTCCTGAGATCCTTCCCCAATATCCCGCCGCTCTGCGGCGTCTTGGCACGACTTGCACTGTTCCCGTCAGGCACCAGTCCGAGCGATTCGTTTATTTTCGTCGACTGTTCTACACTAGTGTGAACCAGTTCACAGTTTGCGTTCAGGACAATCGATGGATAGTCAGGTTGATCCGGGTGATACATTGCAGGTCTATCTCAGCACGTTGCAAGAGGAATTCCGCCGGTCGCTGGCCGAATCATTATCGTCGAGACGTTCGGGTTACCCAGAGCAGACTGAACAGGATCTACAGGACCCAGCGGCGAGCCAAACTGCGGTCTTCACGTTTGTCGTCGATGGCTCGCGCAAATGCAGTTCCGCCAGTCCGATCAGTCCGATGTGATCGAGTTCGCCAAGATCCCCTCATCCAGTGGTGACGTGGCCAGGCTGCAATCCCATGGCATCCAGATAGGCGCTCACGCTAGCGGCCTGACTGTAGTCGGTGACGGCCTGTTGGAGCCTGCTCGCCGGAAGCGGGGCGTCAAGTGTTTGCAACATGGCGCTGGCCATCGCCTTGCTATCGCCAACCGGGACGAGAGGGCCGTAGCGTCCGTCTAGGAGCAGCTCGCGCGGGCCGCTCGGGCAGTCGGTTGCCACGGCCGGGATTCCCAGGGCCAGGGCCTCGGTGAGCACGTTTGGCGAGCCTTCCCAGGCCGAAGAGAGGACGAAGAGATCGGCGCGTGCCAGCCAGGCATAGAGATTGGTCTGATAACCCGGCAGCTCAAGATCGCCATCGGGACCGAGCCGCAGGCCCAGCGTCTTGGCGAGGGCCTCGAGTGCATTGCGACCGCGCCCATCACCGATGATCAAGAGTCGGCAAGCGCGCTCGCATCTGACCAGGCTGAATGCGCGCACGAGCGTCGGGAAATCCTTCTGGCGCTGCAAGCGGCCGGCACCGATGATGACGGGTATCGATTCGGCCTCATCTAGCCAAGGGTGGGGGCAGGCTGCGGCGGCCAGCGCTTTCATGCGCGGTGTGATGACCGGGTTGCGGATCACTCGGATCTGGCCGCGGGGGAGCTGTGCGATCTGCGCGGTATCTTCGGCCACCCCCTTGGAGACGGCGACGATCTGCTCGATGGCGGGATAGAGTCGACGGATCGGTAGCAACCGCAGCCAGCGTTTCAGTGGGTTGCTGGTGGATAGGGCGGCGGACAGGTTGGTGCCGAGCCGCAACACCAAGCGCGTGTCCGTGCGCGCGAGCGCGCGCGCCATGACGGCAGCACGACCAGCGCGATCCTTGACCGCCAGCACGACGGCTGGGCGTTCGCGACGCAGCCAATCTGCCAGCGCAAAGCTGGCCAGCAAGGTATGACCCGGCCTGAGCGGGATGCGCCGAACCGTGGCCGGCAGTTGCTCGAGCGCGGCACTTGTTGCTCGCACCATCAGCAGGTCTACCGCATAGCCTTGGTCGCAGAACCCCTGGATCAGATGCACGAGCATGCGCTCGACGCCACCTTGGCCAGAGAAGGAGGCAAAGATCGTGATCCGTGTCGTTGGTGCAGGCATCGCTCTGGCGAGACGCTGGAATGTCAGTCAATGCCGGCAGTGATTCGTGAGTGATCAGCCATCGATCAGCGAGTAACGAGCCCGCGAGCGCGTCGCAGCATTGAGCGCAGATCCTGGGTCTGGCTGGCTCAGGCGGTGCTGCTTGCTGCGCTTGAGGCGATCTCGCGAAGACAATTGGGACAGAGACAATCCTCGTATTGGCCTTGTAGGCTCTTTAGCACGGGTAGCGATACCTTGACGGCGACGCAGTCGCAGTTGCGCAGGTCGTCGACCTTGCACTCGAAGTCGGCATGGCAGCGCGGGCATGCTTTGCTGCCTTGGGTGATCGGCTGGTTCCAGGTCATGGATTCGTCCTCATATCAATTCGTCCCCATCGGGTCTTGGGCTCGGCGTCTTCTATGTCTTCAGGCTCTGGCGCTTGAGTCTCTGGGCGCTTGAGTCTCTAGATGGTGCAAGCCGCCGCTGTTTCCAGGGCTCAGCTTTTCCTTAAGCTCTTCCTCTGTACCGTTTGTCTTTAACTGAAGTCGCCGCGGCGTGCGGCCTCGGTGATCAAGGACAGCGCGGGATGTTTGATGCGGCGCTCGGCGGTGATCGCGTAGAGCCGCTCCTTCAATTGGGGCGCGCGCCCGATGACTCGCACCTTGTATTTAGCGAGCACATCGGCTTCAACCGACCGCGGTGCGGTGAAGACACCGGCGCCGGCCTCGCCGAAGGTCTTCATCAGCGCGCGGTCTTCGATCTCGGCGACGACCCGCGGCTGTATCCCCTCGCGCTCGAGCCAGAGCTCGAGGGCTCGACCGAGGGCGCTTGCGCTGCTCGGCATGAGCATTGGTGCCCCGTTTAGGCTGGCAGGGAAGTTGTCGATGAGCGCATCCGCGCTGGCCGTGGCCGCAAAGAAGCTGGTTGCGGATTCACCGAGCGCATGCGAATAGGCGCGAATATTCAGCGCTGGGCTGATCGGGCTATCGGCGAGCACCAGGTCCAATTTGTGGACGGAGAGGTCGGCGAGCAGATCGATGAGCGGCCGCTCGGCACAGACCAGTCGAACAGGCTCCGGCATGGTTAAGACTGGCGCCAAGACGCGATGCGTCAGGAGCTTGGGGACCACCATGGCGATGCCAACATTGAGCCTGAGGCCACCTGTTGGCGTGCGGCCAGCTAGGACATCTTCCAGCTCATCGCCGAGGCGGAAGATATCGTCGGCATAGGAAAAGACCAACCGACCGGTTTCGGTCAGGGCCAAGCCTCGCCCCGATTTAGTGAACAGTTTGTCGCCCACCTGTTCTTCGAGCTCGCGGAGTTGGCCACTGATGGTCTGGGGTGTCAGATGCAGGATCTCAGCGGCGCGCGCGATCGAGCCGTGCGTCGCAACAGCCCAGAAGTAGCGCATGTGCTTGAGGTTTAGGTGGGGCATTCCGGGATTGAGGTGGCTGCGAAGCCGCCGTTAGGTGCTCGCGTCGATGATCAACGGGCTGTCGAGCGGCTGGCCGTCGAGCTGTGTGCGGCCATCGCTGCCGAGCCTCAGTCGGCCCTCGGCAAACCAGCGCACCGCGAGTGGGTAGATGCAATGCTCCTGCTTCAACACTCGCGCCCCGAGTCGGTCAGCATCATCGTTTGCCTGCACTGGCACCCGTGCCTGCAGAATCGCCGGCCCACCGTCGAGTTCAGCGGTGACGAAGTGAACCGTTGCCCCGTGCATCGGGTCGCCGGCCTCGAGCACCCGCTGATGGGTGTGCAGGCCGCGATAGCTTGGCAACAGCGACGGATGGATGTTGAGCATGCGGCCTTGCCAGTATTCGACAAAGCCTGGCGTCAGGATGCGCATGAAGCCGGCGAGGGCGATCAGCCCGGGGTCCGCCGCGCGCAACAGCTCGGCGAGGGCGGTGTCGTAGGCTTCGCGCGTCTTGAAGCCGCGATGGCTCAGCGTTTGCGTTGGGATGCCGACGCGCTCCGCTCGCTCCAAGCCGAAGGCGTCAGCACGATTGCTGATGACCAGCGCAACCTGAAAGGGGGCCTGATCGTGCTGGCTAGCATCGATCAGCGCCTGTAGGTTACTGCCGCTGCCCGAAATGAGCACAGCAAGCCGGAGCGGACGGTTGCCGTCGAAACGGGTTTCCGCCGTCTTGGGACTGTTGTCGGTCATCTGCTCTGGCCTTTTCTCGATCAGGTTAGCGATCCGCGATAGCGCACCGACGGAAGTTCGGCATCGCTGGCCTCGATGGCACCGATGATCCAGGCCTGCTCACCCTGTTCAGCGACGGTTGCGCAGGCGGCCTCGGCCTGCTCGGCGGGTACACAGGCGATCATGCCAACGCCGCAGTTGAAGGTGCGCAGTAGCTCGGCATCGGCGATGTTGCCCTGCTCGCGTAGCCAGCCGAAGATCGGCGGTAGCGTCCAGCTGTCGAGATCGATCAGCGCCTGGGTGCCCTTGGGCAGCACCCGCGGCAGGTTCTCGGTGATGCCGCCGCCGGTGATGTGGGCGAGGGCATGGACCTCGAGCGCCTGGATTAACGCGAGGGTTGACTTCACATAGATGCGGGTCGGGGCGAGCAGCTGTTCGCCGAGGCTGCGCCCCCTGGATACTGAGGAAGATAGGATCGGAGCGGGTTGCGCAGAAGACGCCTGTGCTGAAGATGCCTGTGCTGAGGGCACTTGATCAGATGGCGGCGGTGCTGAGGACGCTTGTGCTGAGGACGCTTGATCAGATGGCGCCTGCGCTGAGGATGCCTGTGCCAAGGATGCTGGCGTATCGAGCGGCGTTGTCAGCGGTATCGCGCTCAGCTCGAGCACCTTGCGGATCAGTGAATAGCCGTTCGAGTGCGGGCCGGATGAGGCGAAGGCGATCAGCGCATCGCCAACCCGTACCTGCTCCGGGCTGATGATGGCGGATTTCTCGACGATGCCGACGCAGAAGCCGGCCAGGTCATAGTCGCCCTGCGCGTAAAGGCCAGGCATCTCCGCGGTCTCGCCACCGATCAGCGCGCAGCCGGCTTGCCGACAGCCTTCGGCGATGCCGTTGACGACTGCGGTTGCGACCTCGACATCGAGCGCACTGGTCGCGTAGTAGTCGAGAAAGTACAGCGGTTCAGCGCCGCAGACGATGATGTCGTTGGCACACATGGCGACCAGGTCGATGCCGATGCTGTCGTGCTGGCCTAGCTCGATGGCCAGCTTGAGCTTGGTGCCGACGCCATCGGTGCCCGAGACCAGCACCGGCTCGCGATAGCCGCTCGGCAGCTCGAATAGGCCGCCGAAGCCGCCGAGTCCAGAGAGGACGCCGGGCCGATGGGTGGTCTTGACCGCGGGTGCGATCTGCCGCACCAGGCGTTCGCCGGCGTCGATATCGACACCAGCGTCTTGGTAGCTCAGCGATGGTTTGCTCATTCGGGCCTGTGACGATAGCGAGTGAACAGTGCCGCGCCCAAGAGCGCGCTCGGTTCGAGAAGGCTCGGCGTGAACAGCCGAGATTTGAAAGCCTGCCATTCTAGCGCGATTTCAGCCCAATCCGAGCCTTCCAGAACAGGCCTGTTGGGCATCCGATCACAAACCAGAGGTTGGCCGAGAGCAGGGGCTCGCCTGGGGTGTCTGCTGCTGCGGTGCGAGGATTGCTTGCGATCCTGAGTCTGCGACGGCGCGGTCAGCGGTGCAAGAACGCATTGCAAGCGAATGTTGATTCCGGTTCAGTACGCCTTGCTGAACAGCATGGAGAATGGACCCGAGCGCGGTTTATTGGCGGTTCATCCGCCGTTCATCCGAGGTTGATCGACCGTTTCTAGGTTGAAAACTGGCATAGCACGCGCATTCAGCAGTTGAGCAACCTTTATCAGAGGGCCGTCGAGCCGATGTCTACCGTCAAGAGTACCTGTTACGAATGTGATGCCAACTGTGCGATCGATGTCACCCTCGACGCGCAGGGCGAGCCGGTGTCGATCGATGGGCCGGATTGCCCACGCTGCTATGTGCAGCTCGATCGACGCAATCATCCCGATCGGCTGCTGTATCCGCTGAAGCGGGTCGGACCGCGTGGCAGCGGCGAGTTCGAACGCATCAGCTGGGATGAGGCGCTCAGCACCATCACTGAGCGGCTCAGTCAGACCCGTGACCAACATGGTGCACCAGCCGTCGCCTTCTTTGCCGGCTATACCAAGGAGGCGCGCCCGCAGTTGCAGCGCCTGGCGCATGCCTTTGGCTCACCGAATTACATGACCGAGAGCGGCTGCTGCTTCTCGGCGACCAAGGTGGCTGAGGAGGTGACCTTCGGTACCAAGATCAAGACCACCTCCACCGTCGCCTCCTACAAGACTAAATGTCTGTTGGTCTGGTCGACCAATCCGCGTGGCTCTATTCCGCCCTTCCATCTGCATCCGCAGGCGCATGCCAAGCCGGGGCGGCCAATGATCGTGGTCGATCCGCGCCGCACGCCGCTGGCCGATCAGGCCGATGTGTTCCTGCAGATCCGTCCCGGTACCGATGGCGCACTGGCGCTCGGTTTTCATCATCTGATCTTCGCCAATGGCTGGCAGGATCAGGCCTTCCTCGATGAATGGGCGAGCGGCGTCGAGGCCTTCCGCGACTATGTCGCCGAGTTTCCACCCGAGCGCGTCGCCGAGATCTGTGGCATTGACCCTGCCGATCTGCGCCATGCCGCTGAGCTGTTTGCGACCCTGCATCCCGCGCAGATCATGCTCTCACCGACCGCGACGGTGCAGCACAGCAACGGCTTCCAGAATCATCGCGCGGTGATCCTGCTCTCGCCGGTCACCGGCAATCTCGACCGCGAGGGCGGCAACCGCTTCTTCAACGACAAGCTCAACCCGAAGCCGATCGAGCTGTTCGATCACTGCGTCAACGATCTACCACCGCGCGTCGGCGATGAGGTCTTCCCGGTCTGGACCCGACATTGGCCGGCGGCACAGAGCATGCTGCTGCCCGATTGCATCCTCGATGGCAAGCCGCAGCGCATCCACAGCCTGCTGGCGATGGGCATCAACACCGCGATGTGGGCCAATTCCAAGCGCGTCGAACAGGCATTGGGCGCGCTCGACTTCTTTGCTGCCTCGGATTTCTTCCACAATCCGGCTACCCGCATGGCCGACATCGTGCTGCCAGCGGCGACCAACCTGGAGCGTGAGGCGCTGATCGCCTATCCCGGCTGCGCCTTCCAGGGCGAGCTGCGCTATCGGTATCCGGTGGTTACGCCCAAGGGTGAGGCGCGCCCCGACGCCCAGGTCTGGCTCGAGCTTGGCGTGCGCCTGGGCATGGCGGAACAGTTCTGGAATGGCGACCTGGCGGCCTGCTGGGCCGAGGCGGCCTCAGGGTTCCCGGATGACGTGCGTGAGGAGGTCTATTCCAACCCGGACGGCGTCACCGTGTACGCGCAGACGATTGATGATCTGGTCGAGCACGGCTATCTCGATGCCGACCGCCAATACCGGCTGCATGGCTTCAAGACCGTTAGCGGCAAGGTCGAGTTCGACTCCCAAGAGTTGCGCGATGCCGGCCATGATGGCCTGCCGATCTGGCGCGAGCCGGCCGAGAGTCCGCTCTCAACCCCCGATGTCGCGCGCGACTTTCCGTTGGTGCTGACCAGTGGTGCGCGGCACAAGCACGCCACCCACTCCCAGCACCAGTATCTGGAGCGGATGCGCAAGGCGATGCCGGATGCGCTGGTCGAGCTGCATCCGGATGATGCCGCGTTGCGCGGGATCAGCAACGGCGATGAGGTCATGGTGTCGACGCGCCGCGGCAGCGTGCGCTTCACGGCTCGAATCACAGATCGCATCAAGCCCGGCGTTGCTCATTGCGCCCACGGTTGGAACCATGCCAACGTCAACGAGCTGACCGACGATACCGCGCTTGATCCGATCAGCGGTTTCCCGCCGTTCAAGTCGCTGCTCTGTGACGTTGCGCCGGTGCAGGGTGCCGGTCTTAAAGCCGCTTGATGGGTGATACGATGCGACAAGGAGGTCGCCGCTGATGCCCAAGGCCGGTCAGTGTTTTCAACCGGTGGCGGCCAGCGGCAACAACCGGTAACAACCGATAACAGCGCGTCAGATACTCATCGGAGACTGGATCTGTGATTAACCGAGGGCGCCGGCGGTTCATACAAGGGGTGTCGTCAGCGGCCGTCGCAGCCGGCTTTCCGGCCATCATCAAGGCACGTGATGCAGGGCCGACGCTGCGTATCCTGGGCACCCATGCCACGCTGCAGGAGCCCATCCGCCAGCAGGCCGAGCGCGATCTGGGCTTCCGCATCGAACTGCTGCCAGGTGGCAGCTCGCAGGTGCTCCTGCAGGCATCCACCGAGCCAGATAGCTTCGATGTCTACGAGCAATGGTCCGACAGCATGCGCTTGCTCTGGCAAGCCGGGACCATCCAGCCGATCGATGTCAGCCGCCTGAGGTACTGGGACGAGGTCAACCGTCTGAGCAAGACCGGCCGCATCACCGAAGAGGCGCCGATCGGTGCCGGTGACCCGCCCAATACGATCCTCTATGTGCAGCCGGATGGCGCGCTGGGGCCAACGCCGCAGGCACAGATTAGCTACTTGCCCTACGTGCATAATGTGGACGCCTTCGGCTACAACAGTCGCGTCATCCCTGAGGCTGAGCCCTATGTCGGCGAGAGCTGGGGTTGGCTGCTCGATCCCGCCTACGCCGGGCGTGTCGCCCTGGTGAACGCGCCGAGTATCGGCATCTTTGACTTGGCATTGGCCGCTCGAGCGCGCGGGCTGATCGATTTTGCCGATCTGGGGGCGATGACCGCTGAGGAGGTCGATGAGCTGTTCAAGATCGCGATCGCCTACAAGCTCGATGGCCAATTCCGTTCCTTCTGGCGCTCGATACCACATTCTGCCGAGCTGATGATCTCGGATGATGTCTGTCTCGAGAGCATGTTCTCGCCGGGGGCGTTGATGGTGCGCGCCGCTGGCGTGCCTTGCGTCTACGCCGCTCCGCGTGAGGGCTATCGCGCCTGGTTCGGCGTGATGTGCTTGTCGCGGAGCTGTACGGACGAGCGTCAAGAGGCCGCTTACGCCTTCATGAACTGGTGGCTCTCGGGCTGGGCCGGGGCCTACATGGCTAGGCAGGGCTACTACATCTTCAACGCAGAGCGCTCGCGGCCATTCCTCGGCGCCGACGAATGGGGCTATTGGTACGCGGGGCAGCCAGCGCAACGGGCGTTGCCTGGCACCGACGGCCGCATCGTGGTCAAGCCCGGAGAGGTGCGCCATGGCGGTTCCTACGTCGAGCGCTGGTCGCACGTCGCCGTCTGGAACACGGTGATGCCGACCTATGACCTGAGCGTGCGCCGCTGGAGCGAGCTTGTTCTCGCCTGAGCGCAATGCGGTACCGCTCGCTGCGCGCTGGCTGCCACTGCGCCAGCGGGTTGCGGCCACGGTGTATCTGACGCTGCTGCTTGCCCTGCTGTTTGGCGTTGGTGCCGTCTGGATGGCGCAGATGACGCGCTCGCAGGCCAATGAGCTGGTGCGTCTCGCGGATGCTTCGAAGGCGGTTCGCGGCTTCCGCACCAACGTCGACAAGATGCAGTTTGCCGCCTATCGCTTCGTTGCCTCCAACCATGGCTCGGCGGTGATCCAGGTCAGTCGCCTTTACTCAGAAACCCGAGCCTCGCTGACGGACTGTCTTGTCACGCACTGCGTCGACGCCAGCGCAGAAGGGCGAATTGAGGCGTTGATGGAGGGCTTGGATCGATTCCACAAGGCCTTCGTCGACGCCGTCGCCCAGCGCGGTGTCTTGATCTCGATCATCGATCAGCGCTTTAAGCCCAATCTTGACTTTGTGCGTCAGCAACTGCCAGCGCTCGTCCAATCCGAGTCGTCAGGGGCTCGAGCCGACTCGGCGCAAGCGCTCGATGCCGTTAGCCTGCAGGCGATTCAGCGGCACTTGCTGGCTGTCGAAGGGGCGACCGATGCCTTGCTCTACAGTGCGAATCTGCCGTCCTATAGCGGCTTGGCCATCGACTTCGAGTGCGAGCGCGGCCACCTTGCCCGGCTTTCGCCATCCGTATCCGAAGCCTCGGTCGCCGCTATTCAAGCCGCGTTGGAGCAGATGGAGCGCGTTTGGGGCACCCTGTTGCAGCGCGCCCGCGGCTATCTGTTTCTGGTGAATGTGGTCATGGCGGCGGATGCGCATGAGATGCAGGTCATTGCCGGTCAGCTCGAGCAACAGATCGAAACGGCGCTGGTCGACGCGCACCGGGGTACCGACGCAAAGCTCCTTGGGTTTGCATCTGCGCTCATCCTGTTGCTGCTGCTCGGGAGTCTTGCCGTGTTTGTCCTCGGGCGCGCCATGGCGACGAGCGTGACTCAGCAGCTCAAGGCGCTGACACAGACCTTCAACGATCTCGCCGCCGGCTCCCGCGCGCAGATCCGTATCGAAAGCCCGCACAACGACGAGATCGGCGAACTGGCGATGGCGGCGGCCCGCTTTCGCGACGCGAATGCCGAAATTCATGACCTGTTGGCGCGTTATCAGACCTTGAATGAAGCCTTGGAGTCGAAGGTTGCCGAGCGCACCTCCGCGCTGGAAGAGAGCAACCGACAGCTCGAGCGCTTGGCGCATACCGACCGGCTCACCGGGGTGCTCAATCGCCGAGCCCTAGAGCAACGGCTTGAGGACGAAGTGAAGCGCAGCCAGCGTTACGGTCGTCCATTCTCACTGATGTACCTGGATCTCGACCACTTCAAAGAGATCAACGATCGCCATGGGCATGAGGTCGGCGATGCCGTGCTGGTACGGATTGCCCGCGAGGTTGGTGCCGTGTTGCGCGCGCATGATCGGCTTGGCCGCTGGGGCGGTGAGGAGTTCCTGATCCTCTGCTCCGAGACGACCAGTGAGGACGCGCGCTCCCTGGCGGAGCGCATTCGAGCGCAGGTCGAACAGCTTAAGCTCGAGTCCGTTGGTCAGGTCACCCTGAGCATCGGCATCGCGAGCCTGGCGCCGACACAGACGGTGGAAAGTCTGCTTGCCGAGGCCGATCAGGCCATGTATCGGGCCAAGTCGCTGGGGCGTAACCGCTGTGTGTTGGCGCCATAGGCTTCATATCGGCCGAGCAAGTCAACGCACTTGAATGTCCACCCGTTTTCCGGCGCGGTGCAGCAGTCCGACCAACTTGTCGACACTGAATCGATCCGTTTTGCGGTTCAAGATTTCAGAGATACGCGTGCGTGGCACGCCAAGCTCGTCCGCCAGCGCTTGCTGCTTCTTGCCGCGTTTGCGTAGCTCCTGCTCAAGCGCGATCAGCAACGTTTCGCGCGCCATCATAGCGGCGGCCTCATCAGGCGGAAATCCCAGATCTTCGAACACGTTGCCGCAGCTGACGGTCATTTTTTCGCTCATGTCATGCCCCGATCTGCTTGAATCGCTGGCGCCCAAGTGCAATGTCGCTTGGGCTGGTCTTCTGTCCTTTCTTCCGGAAGGCGTGCAGTACATAGACAGCGTTACCAATCGTCGTGACGTAGAAGGCGCGGAACTCGCCGTTGATGCTGATCCGTACTTCACGCACCCCGCTGCCGACGGTCTTCATTGGCTTCCAATTCGTCGGATTAGCTCCTAACTGAATGCGAAGCAACTGGCGCCCCATCTCGCGACGGGCCCCCTCGGGAAAATCCCGAATAGCATCGCGGCTGGTGCCCATGAAGATGAGCGTTTGCATGCGAGTAAATGTACAAACTTTTGTACATTTGCGTCAAGAACTAAGGAGGTAATTGCTTATGCCCTTCATCGGTGTTCTTCCCGAGCGCAAACCGCTCTTCAAGCCCGAACCACGTTGCGATCTGCCCGTGAGTGACGCGGCCGCCTGGCGGCTGAATCCGGCACATCGATATCTCTACGACAAGCTGCGCCTCGCGCTCGATGCCGGGCTCACCGCCGCGCCCTGTGGCGTCAGTCCAATGGATCTTGGCATGGCCGAGGATGCCGAGGTGTTCGTGAAGCCGATCACCAACCTCGCGGGCATGGGGCTGAGTGCGCGCTCGGTGCGCGCCGACGCGGTGCCGATGGAGCCCGGGAGCTACTGGTCTGAGCGTCTGACCGGACCACACAGCAGCAGCGATTGCCTGGTGCAAGACGGCGAGCCGCGCTGGTTTGCGCATACCCGTGGCTCTGACGAGAAGGATGCCTCGCGTCCGATCTATTGGGAGATCGGTGCCGAGCTGCCCGATGCCGAAGCCTGGATTAGCGCTTGGGTGCGCCGAAATCTCGCCGGCTACACCGGCATCTGTAATATCGAGCTGATCGGCGGCAAACCGATTGAGGCGCATCTGCGCGGCTCCAATGGCTTCTTTGATTTCTATGGCCCAGGATTCATGCCAGCTTGGGTCGCGCTCGTGGATGGCGATGACTTCAGCCCGCCACCGCCGATCCCGGGCGGTTATGTCATCTCGGTGTTTGGTGAGGCTGATCTCAGTGAGGAGAACGTGCAGGCGGCTGAGTCAATGGGTGTCAAGGTGCAGCCCGATCCGAGCACGCCGGGCCGGGCGGCGATTCTGCGCTGTCGTGAGTGCGAGGCGGGGTTTGAGGTCTATCGGCGGCTGACGGGGCGGACGTTGGCCTAATAACACTACTCATCCTCCCAGAGGTGCCGCGGGTAGTCTTTGTAAATGGCCTTTAGACCCTCGTGATACTGACGGCTTGCCCAGGCTGTGCGCGCCATCTGGGTTGGTGAGGCGAGATGACGGTTGACGCGCATGGGAACCTTTTCGAGCGCTGTGTGGGACTGTTCAGCAAAGTTGTGGACGAACTCCTTTAGCGGCAGCTCCGTAGGCGTCAACGGGTGCATGCAGTCATGGATGTCGTGAGGATTGTCGACCCAAATTCGCGGTCTTATGGCCTCGTAGTCTGGTGTGCCTGGGGATGGCGTGCAGACAGTGAAACTGCATTGCAGCGGCGGTAGACCGCGAACGTAGTCGCCGAGACGGTTAAACTCCGCCGTGCCATATTCAGGCTGAACCATGAAGGCGGCATGCACGGCAATGCCCATGCTCCGCAAATGGTCTAAGGCGCGCTCATTGGCCGCAACGGAGCCGCCCTTGGCAGAGCGTTTCAACTCCGCATTGGTCGGGAACTCAAAGCCGAGGAAGGCGGCGTCGAGACCGATCTCACGCCAGCGTCGCAACAGCTCCGGCGAGCGGTTGACCGTGGTCGCTCGCGTCCAGGCAAAGAAACGCTTCTTGACACCGCGAGCGGCCAGGGCGTCGGCGAGCTTCCAGGCGAAGTCCTCGTCGATGAAATTCTCGTCATCGCTGAAGTAGACATGCTCGGCGTCGAGGGAGGCGATCTCCTCCACCACAGAGGCCACTGGTCGCGGTTGGTGCAGTCCGCCGCACAGGTGCGGCACGATGCAGAACGAGCATTTCATGCGGCAGCCCCAGGAGGTTCGCACCATGGCAACCCGTGGGAACAGCGGATGCCAGCGTGGTAGCTTCTCTGCGGTCCAGATGCTGCGGTAATGGCGTGTGTCCCAGAGATCTCGGCGTGGCAGCGGCAGCGTCGCCGGGTCCGGAAACAATGGCCAGTTTGTCTCCTCGTCATCGGACCAAGTGCCGTTCGGTGCCAGCACCTGCGGGATGCCCTCCAACGAGCGCCCGGCGGCGATGCTGTCCACGACCTGTTTGAACGGTTCGCAGCCCTCGCCGCGGACGATGGCATCAATCGCCTCGATGCGATAATCCCGCGGGTCGACCGTGGCATGGTGGCCGCCGACGACGATGCGAGCAGAGGGCAGGTATCGACGCGTGATCTGGGCGATCTGTTTGACGATGGACGCTTCGTGACTGTAGCCGGTGATGCCGACCAGGTCCGGCCGGAAGCCTCGTAGTCTGTGCAGCAGTGCGAGCCGCGGCCAGGCGGTTAGGCGCAGATCGAGGATGCTTGTCTCGTACTCCGGACCGACGGCCGCGGCCAGGTAGCCGAGTTCGAGCGGCTCCATGAGCTGAAAAGCTTGCAGACCGAGCACCGAGCGCAGCCGGGCCTTGGGTTTGATCAGTAAGATGCGCATCGCGAAAGGGTCTCCGCGCTCAGGAGGATTGAGATTTTAGAAGCAGTCCGGGTCTGAGGGGCAGGGGGCTGGTCTATCGCTGAGGGTTTCCATGGTTGGGTAGCTGCCGGTCGCGGTCTATACCTTGCTGGCCATTCCGCTCAGGTGACGCGGGCTAGCATGCGCTGGTTGCCTGTCAGCCGCGCCCAGAGCTTGCCGGTGGTGAACCAGGTGACATAAAAGGCCTCGAGTGGCCAGCGCGCGAGCCATGAGGGGCGCAGTGCGGCGCCGATGCCCTCGGCAGCGCAGGGCCGGTGCGGCAGGCTCAGGCTGTCCGCCATCTGGACGACACGGGCCAGATGATAGCGGTTGGTGATCAAGGTGAGTGGCTGCGGTTCAGCCCCTGCTAGCAGTTCGCGTAGATTGCGCAGGTTGGTCAGGGTGTCTGCTGAGGCCTGCTCAAGGCCGATGTTCAGCATTGCGCCGCCGGGCAGCATCCGCAGCAGTTGTGCACCGGCTTCAGCCTCGCTCAGGCTGGCATCTCCAGTGCGACCGCCGAGGATCAGTATGCTGTGCTGCGGCCGCCCGGATGCAAGCCGCGCGGCCGTCTTCAGCCGGTCGCAATAGTCCCGGTCAGGCCGATCCTCAACCAGTCGTTTGCCGAACACGACCAACAGATCGCTATCGGGGTCCTTGACGGTTTTGAGTCCAACGTTCAGCACTCGTGCTGCTGCAATGAGCAATGGCAGGCCTGCGGTGGCGGCAACCAGCACGAGGGTGAGCGCGAAGGTTCCCAGCCCATCCCAATCGATGCCGTTGGCCCTTATCATGGTGGCGCCGCCTGTCTTGAATTCCGGCTGAGGCGTCCGTTAGGCCGCAACCCATCGTCGGCCTCTGGCCGAGGCTTAGAGTGACGCGAGGCGCGCCCGGATTTGGTTGTCCAGGTTTTGCACCCAGCTGTTGTAGTTGGAATGGATGGTGCGCTTCGAGGCGTCGTATTTCAGATTGGTGCTGCTGGCGTAGCGGATGCTATAGCTCGAGCTGGAGTATGGGATCTCGACCTTTGCCATGTGGTCGCGGAGATAGATCGTCCCTGTGATCAGGCCCGGTCGGGTCTGTTTCATGGCCCAGCCAAGGCTGTTGCCAGCAGACTGAATCGTCTTGCTGACCTCTGCCGCGGAGACCCCCGGCGGTACTGGCTGACCGTTGAGTTCGCGGACGGGAGAGGTGCGGCAGCCGGCAAGGCCGATCAGCGTGAGGGCGATCAGCAGTGCCGAGAGCAGGCGCTTATCGAACAGGCGTCGGGGAAAGGTGATGGTGAACTCGCTTGCCATGTGCTGTTTCCTAGGTTTGTCATTGCCGCCGCGGCCAGCCTTTAGGAGACCTTCGCGGTGTCTCGTTGCCACCGCGTGCGCGGTGGCCCCTGCCTCCCAATCGATCGGATCTTGGGTCCGGTCGAGAAAGGATTTCTGTGTCCGTATCAGTCGCTGTCGCCAAGCGGTAGGCGCGCGCTGAAGCGGGCTCGATCTCGTAGCGAGCGCATCAGGCCGCTTGGATACATGCCGCGGCGCAGTAGTCGACTGCCAACCAGCCGGATGATGCTCCAGGTGTCGCGCCAGGGTCGGTAGTGACTGGGCCTGGCGTCCGCGCTGTAACGGGTTTCGATGGGCACGCAGCGCACTGCGGCGCCGGCGTTGACGGCGTCGATGAGAAGTGCTGTCTCGGCGGCGAAGCCCTGGCCTGGGCGCGGGCGCAGATCCAGCTGTGCGATCACCTCCGCTGGGTAGAGACGGAAGCCGGACTGGGTGTCTTCAATGCGTTGCCCACAGGCCCAGGAAATCCAGAAGTCCGCCGTTTCGTTGGCGAAGCGACGCAGCGGCGGAGCCTGCTCGCGATTGTGCGTGCGAGCGGCGATGACCAGCGCGGCTGGAGTCAGCGTCGCGGCTTGTTCCAGACGTGGGATGTCGCTGCAGCCATGCTGGCCGTCGGCATCAAGCGTGATGATGCGTGTGGCGCCTGCCTGCAATGCGCGGGCGATGCCGGTGGCGAGAGCGAAGCCCTTGCCCAAGTTGGACGGGTGGCAGATTAGCTCCAACCTGGAATCCGTGACTGCTTGGACGCGCGCGACCGTGTCGTCGCTGGAGCCGTCGTCGACGACGATGACCCGGTCGGGGTCTTGTGCAAGCGCGCCGGCGACAACAGCAGCGATGGTCCGCGCCTCGTTGAAGGCGGGGATGACGATCAGGGTGCCTTTCATGCCATGGCTCCATTGACGTTGATGATCTGGCCAGACAGGTAGCCGGAGTCGCCGCTGACCAGCCAGCCGACCAGGTCTGCGATCTCTTCTGGCCGTCCGGCTCGGCCCATCGGCACGAGGCGGCGGATGGTCGCGGTATCGAACTGGGTCTCGGCGTCGGTGCCTCCGATGATGCCTGGGGCAATGGCATTGACCGTGATGCCACGTGAGGCTAGCTCTAGGGCGAGGGCCTTGGTCGCGCCGTGCAGGCCGGACTTGGCCGCCGAATAGTTGACCTGGCCGCGGTTGCCGATGACGCCGGAGACCGAGCTGATGTTGATGATTCGGCCCCAGCGCTCGCGGATCATCGGCAGCAGCAGCGGCTGCGTGACGTTGTAAAAGCCGAGCAGGGCGACATCGACGACCCGAGTCCATTGGTCTGGCTTCATCCCGGCCAGGGGGGCATCGTCGTGGACACCCGCATTGTTGATCAGGATCTGGATGGGGCCGTCTTCCAGCAAGCCCTCGAGCGCGGCGCGGGTGGCGTTGCTATCGCAGACGTCGAAGACCACTGCGGCGGCCTGTCCGCCATCGGCGCGGATCGCGTCGCAGACCGCCTCCGCACGCTCTGGGTGGCCGTGGGCATGCACATGGACCTGACATCCCTCGCGGGCTAGGCGCAGCGCGATGCAGCGACCGAGCGGCCCGCTGCCGCCGGTGACCAGTGCCCGCTTCATGCCCGGGCCTCCCGGCGCTGCATCAGCGTAATGGCGCCGCGTGCGCAGCAACCTCCATCGCTGTCCAGTCTGAAACGGTAGATGGCGTTCGCGCCGGACCGGGCCTCGAGCCCCACGCTGACCTGCAGCGGTGCCTTGAGCCCGTCGAGCCGGGGCACCTCGAACTCCAGGTCGTGCACGGCGGCGAGCAAGAGGACTTGGCCGCCCTCCAGCTCGCTGCAGAGGACACCGTGGATGGCAGCGGCCTGGGCCGCGTATTCCACTGCATTCACGGCGCTGAGTCTGCCATCCTGGCGCAGTGGATTGGTCGTTGATCGGTGCGAGTCCGTCATGCATTGGATGCGGTCGCGGTCCCACTCCAGTACCTGATCGAGCAGACGCATGTCGCCAGCGTGGGGAAGCTTGGTGTAGAGGTCGTCAAGCGCATTCATCGTGCCGGCTCTAGGTCCGCGACGAGCCGAAGCTCCGGCCAGTAGGGAAGCAATACAGGCGTCGCTCGGGCGCTGGCAATGGCGGCGAGTAGGGGGAGAGCGCGAGCAGCTGGATTACCGATGCGCAGGGTCTCGAGCTTCTCGTCTGCCATCGCTGTTTCTGGCTGCTCGGCGGCTGCGGCGTCCAGGTTCAGTTTGATCGTCGCGCCCTCATCGCCGTCAGCAGCAGGCGCCAGCAGCAGCGCGCACGCAAAGGCACAGGAAAACGGCCGATGCGGGCTCAGCAGTATGGGCGCTGGCACATCAAAGGCGACCAACAACACAGCAGCCCGTTTACAGGCCACCTGCGTTGCCGCCTCCAGCAGTCCGGCGGCGAAGCTGCTATCGCCGGCAGCAACGCTGGTAGATGCCTGGCGGCACCCCGTGGCGATCGACCAGTAGCCAGCGACGGCATTGTGGACCGAGTTCTGAAATACCGTCGGCGACGGCGGCTGCTGATGTTCATAGATGGCGCGGCACATGCTGTCGATGAGCGCCATGTCGCCATCCGCCGACGCGAACACGCTGCCTAGATCCTGGCCAGCAAGGCCGGCTGCTGCCGTTGCCTGTCGTGCCGCCTCCAGCGCGAGTTTGGTTGCCAACGTCGCGCGCCGACGCTCGTTTGGGGTGAGGCGAGCGGGTGGGGGCGCCTGCAGCGTTTCATGCTCGTAGTGTTGGTCGCCGCGCAGCACGGCGGTGGCGTAGGACCAGTCCTTGAGTCCAGGGGCAATGATGCCAAGTCCGAGCGGCCGTACTCGCATCAGGTCCGTCCTAGCGCGAGTACGCAGTTGTTGCCGCCAAAGCCGAAGGAATTGCTCAGCACGCGGTCAATGGACCGGTACTGGCTGCGGCGTATCAGTGGCGCGGACAGGGCGGGGTCCAATCGCTCAGTATTCAGTGTGCCCGGCAGCAGGCCGGCCTCGATGCTGAGTAGCGAAAGCACCGCCTCAACAGCGCCGGAGGCGCCGAGGGTGTGCCCGGTCCAGCCTTTGGTGGCGCTCACTGGCACGCTGTCGCCGAATACAGTTGAAATGGCCTGGTCCTCGGACTGATCGTTTGCCGGCGTGCCAGTGCCATGTAAATTCACGTAATCGATGTCGGTCGCGGCGAGGTCGGCGGTCTCCAGTGCTGCACGCATGGCGAGGGCAGCGCCGGCGCCTTCCGGGTGGGGTGAGGCGATATGGTAGGCGTCGTCGCTTTCGCCGTAGCCGAGGAGGGCGAGATGGTCATCGCCTTTACGTTTCAGTTCTAGCAGCGCGAAGGCGGCACCCTCGCCGATACTGATGCCGCTGCGACCCTGGCTCCAGGGTGCGCAGGGGGTGGGTGATAACAACCCAAGGGCGTGGAAGCCCATCAAGGTCGTGGCGCACAGGGT
The DNA here is from genome assembly GCF_034860625.1 of Lamprobacter sp. Classification (NCBI taxonomy): domain Bacteria; kingdom Pseudomonadati; phylum Pseudomonadota; class Gammaproteobacteria; order Chromatiales; family Chromatiaceae; genus Lamprobacter; species Lamprobacter sp. The sequence goes on along the minus strand of NZ_JAYESN010000038.1, from coordinate 3,236 downwards.
ATCAACGCCGCCAACCACAGCGGCGTCGCAGACGCCCGCCGAGAGTGCGCGGTGGGCCGCCGCAAAGGTCTTGGCGCCGGAGGAGCAGGCGGTGGAGACGACCAATGCTGGCCCCTCTAGGTCGAGCCGGCGGCGGCAGAAGTCGACGATCGAGACATAGGCATGGGTGGTCGCGAAGCGCAGATCCTCGCCGAGCCCAGGAGTGCCTTGCTCGAAGTGCTGTTGATAGCAATGCTCACTGTGGCGAATGCCAGAGGTGCTGGTTCCGAGGAAGAGGCCGATGCGGGAGGCGCCGACGCGTGCGCGGGCGGCTGCGACCTGCTCGGCGAAGCCGTCGCCCTCCAGCGCGAGGGCGGCGAGCCGGTTGTTGCGGCAGTCGAAAGCAGCCAGGTCGCCGCCGAGCGGATTGTCGTCGAGCCCATCCACCACACCGACCCAACATGGCGCTGACACCTCGGCCATGTCACCAGGACGCAGCACCGGGCGCATGGCGGCCAGCGGCTCGAGGTGCGCGGCGAGACCATGGCCCACCGCAGTCGTGGCGGTGTAGGCGCTTATACTTGCGGGTTCAATCGGCATAATCCCTGTGCATCGGCGTGTCTGACCCAAGTAAAGGACTCGCTTGCGGCCATTGTAGCGAGTCAGGCGCTGCTCTCGCCAGCAGCAGCGAGAAGAAATAGGCGCAGAGGATGCCGGCAGCGACTGTAAAGCCGATTGCGTTCAGCGCCGGGATTGCCGACAGCGAGAGCATCGCGAACATCGCGAAGCTGGAGCCGGCGCCGACACTGACCGAGAACAGGCTGCGCTGTCGGTCAGCTGCGGTGGCGGTCGGGCGGCTCAGGAAGAGGCTGTAATCGATGGCCAGCCCCGCCACCAGCAGCAGCGAGACCAGGTGGAAGAGGTTGGCGCTGCCATGCACTAGCAGCACCAGCAGAAAGCTGATCACCAGTGCGATAGTCATTGGCAACAGGATTTGCGCCAGCCGTGACGAGTTGCGCAAGGCGAGCGCGAGCGTCACCAGGAGGATGGCTGCGGCGATCAGCAGCTTCTCTAGGACCTCTGTAAAGAAGTCAGAGAGCAGCTTGGCGGTTCCATCGCGCAGATCGAGATAGGTCATGCCATGGCGTTCGGCGATGTCATTGAGCGCATCGACGCCGGCACCCTCGACCACTCCGGAGAGCGGTACTAGCCCCAGCCAGCGCTCGCCGAAGGCTGTGAGCAGCATGCCCGTGCGCGTGCCGATCAGCCCATCGGCCAGATCCTCGACCCGCAGCGGGGGCAGACTGTGTGAGGCCTGGACAGCGTCGATGAAGGGCTGAAAACGCTCCAGCCGAAAGGGGAGTTCCGTATTCGCGCTTGCCAGCGCGGCTGTCAGTTTGTCTTGCGTCGGTAGCTGGTCTTGGCGCGCCTGCTGGATCCCGGGGCTGGGCAGCCAGCGATCGACGCTGTCGAAGCCGCCGATCAGACCGCGCATTGCGAGCCCTTCGAGATCCGGACGAGCGGCCTCGAGCCGTTCCAGCAGGGCCGCTTGGTTTTCTTCGATCAGGTAAAGCAACCTTGCCACGTCCGGCGCGCCGAGCTCGGCGCGGATCGCGCTGTCTTTGTCGAGCTGGCTCTGGGGAATGACGCTCAGGCGCCGAATGTCGGTCTCCCAAGGATTGTCCTGCACCGAAAGGGCCAGGCCGAGCACGAGGCTGCTGGCTAGTAGCAGGATAGTGCCGCTGCGTCGTGATAGCCGTGGCAGCCGTGACTGAAGCGAAGTCAGCCAGGGGCGTTCCGGCAGCTGATAGCCAGCGGGCAGTAGCCTTGGCAAGAGGTAGCGCGATGTCAGCGCCGCGGTGGCCAGTCCAGCGGCAGCGAGGACGCCGAGCTGCGACAATCCTTGAAAGCTGGTCCAGGCCAGGGCCGCATAGCCCAGCACCGTGGTGGCCATGCCGAGCAGCAGTGTGCGCCAAACCGCCCGGCGGCCGGTGGCATCAGTGCCGGCGGTATGGGCATAGACATGCACCGGGTAGTCGAGTGCGACGCCCAGCAGTGTGACGCCCAGCGCCAGGGTGATGCCATGCACCGAGCCGTACAGGAGCGATACCAGCAGAGCGCCCACGAGGATGCCGCTGGCCAGCGGCAGGATACCCAGAGCCACTAAGGCGGCAGAACGGAAGGCCAGGGCCAGGATCAGCGCAACGATGAGGCTGGCCGCGGTGCTGAGCAGAAGGGTCTCGGTCTTGATCTGCTGCTCCGAGCTCACGGCGAAATAGCCTGGACCGGCTAGCTCTAGCCTCAACGCTGAATGCTCCGGAAGGCTGCCGAAGGCGTCTTCAATGGCGCTGATAGCGCGGCGTTGAGCAGCGATATCCGAGGCGTTGGCGCTGGTCAGCGCGACCAGTAACGCGCTTTGGCCATCAGGGCTAAACCAGACCCCGTGGCGGCGGCTCGGCCTCTGGTCCGGGGCCATTGAAAGGAGGATCTGGCGATAGCAGGCTGTGGGATCTTCGGGTAGGCGTTGTTTGTCGAGCATGGCCAGACCCGAGGCAAGCTCATCGAGTCGCTGCTCGAGTGCATCTCGCAGCGTTGACGCGTTCAGCGCGTCGGCGCAATGCGCGGGCGGTCCGACGAGGTAGCGGTACTGGAAAAGGACAGGGTCCGTGCCGGCAGCTGCCGCAGTTAGGTCGCCATTGGCGATCTCGAGGAACGCATCCTCTTCACGCAGCCGCTCTGCCAGGGCTCGGCTGGCATCTGCCAGTGCCTCGCTGTTTAGGGTCGCGTTGATCGCACTGATGCGCAGGAGCAGCGTGCGGGCAGCGACACCGCTGCGCACCTGGGAGAGCAAGACCTGATCTTGTTGCGAGACTCCACGGGGCAGGAACTGAGACAGGTCCGTGCTGGGTCGCAGGTTGAGCACGCTCCAGGCTCCCAGTAACACCAACGCGCCGAGCCAGGCTACAAGCAAGGTCCAGCGACGAACAGCGCGGTTCATGGCTTAGTCGAGGTCAGCAGGCTCGCGGGCGAGTAGCCGCATGCGCAGCCTGCGCAGGTCGCCGTCCGGCTCTTCCATCGCGATGGTGCGAATGCTGGCGCCATCGCCGATCATGCTGATGCGACGGAACAGATGCGACAGGCCGCTGCGCCGGGGTCTGAGGTCTAGGGTCCAGTGCACGTCGGCAGGGTGATAGTCGAGGCGGTAATCGGTACGTAGTGCGGTGAGGTGACCGGCGAAGGTGGCTCGCAGTGCGCCC